>JAGDDO010000143.1 GCA_017848205.1 Oscillospiraceae bacterium
AGGTGTTCCTGTACCAGGGAAGATCGAAGGATCAAGAACGTCAAGGTCAAGAGTGAAATATACATTCTTTCCCTTCAGTTTCTCAACTGTTTCTTTAAGTCCGTCAAAGCAGAATTTATGCATTTCTGTATGCTCATCTGCAAAATAAAATTCATCCCTGTCACCGCTTCTGATTCCGAACTGGAAGATATGACCATCTCCGACAAGTTCGTGACAGCGTCTGAGTACACAGGCGTGTGAAAGCGGCTGACCTAGGTATTCATCTCTTAAGTCTGCATGAGCATCAAAATGAATTATATAAAGGTCTTCAAATTTCTCTTTTACAGCCATCACTGATCCTAGAGTAACGAGGTGCTCGCCACCTATCATGAATGGCAGCTTTCCGTCTTCAAGAATAGTATCAGAGCGCTGTGCAATATCCGCAATCGTTCGTCTTACACTTCCGAAAGGCAGTTCGAGATCTCCGCTGTCAAAGTAGCTGTAATCAAGCATATCCTTATTTTGATAAGGACTGTAAGTTTCGATGCCGAAACTTTCGTTTCTTATTACAGGAGGAGCAAATCTGGTACCCGGCCGGAAACTGGTGGTACCATCGAAGCCTGCTCCGAACAACACGATTTTTGCATCTTCATATTCTGCGTCACAGGCGATAAATGTCTGTATGTTCTTATTCAACATCTCTTAGCATCTCCTCAACATAATTAGGCAGTGCAAATGCACCGGTGTGGAGCTGTGAGTTATAATACTTGGTTTTAAATCCGAGCATGCTCCACTTTGTAGGATTATAATCTCTAACCGGATGATACTTCTTTGATGCGAAACCGAACAGCCAGTGACCTGACGGATAAGTAGGTATGTGTGCCTGGTATACGCGGCTAATCGGAAAACTTTCAACAATGCGCTTGTGCGAACGCTGCATTGCAGCAGCATCCTCAGCGTAGAATGGGCTTTCATGCTGATTTACCATGATGCCGTCTTCACGAAGTGCCTTGAAGCAGCTTCCGTAGAATTCCTTTGTGAAAAGTCCTTCTCCCGGACCAAAAGGATCGGTAGAATCAACTATAATGATATCATATTTGTTTTCGCAGCGGCGTATGAATTTAACGCCATCTTCATAATAGATATGAACTCGTTCGTCATCAAGACGGCATGCAGTTGTAGGAAGATATTTCTTACTTACTTCAACTACAAGTTCGTCTATTTCAACGAGATCTATACTCTCAACAGTACTGTATCGTGTCAGCTCGCGTACTACACCGCCATCTCCTGCACCGATAACAAGAATATTTTTCGGATCGGGATGAACGGCCATAGGTACATGGGTTATCATTTCATGATAAATAAACTCATCCTTTTCTGTGAGCATCATATATCCGTCAAGAGTTAGAAAACGTCCGAATTCTTTTGAATCAAAAACGTCAATACGCTGAAACTCGCTGTTTCCGCTGTATAGCTGATGGTCAACCTTTATTGAAAACTTTACGTTCGGTGTATGACGTTCGGTGAACCATAATTCCATATTCTGCCTCCAGTGATTATTCAGGTCTGCCTGCAGGTGGTCCGCCTGCGGGAGGTCCGTCGATTCCGTTTATCTTCATAACAAGTTTCATGTATAGCGGTGGGACGATAAGTATAATAATAAATGCAATAACAAAGCTGAGCGCAAGCGAACCGAGATACATTACTATAAACGGAGGAAGCTCAGCGTGACCGTTGCTTGCTTTCATAGCCATTTTACGCGCTAGGCAAATCATCGCAAGTGTGATGATGGGCGTATAGATAATATCGGAAATAAGTGAGGAAATAATATTAGCAGGAATACTGCGTTCTTTTAGTCCGACTGCCTTAACAATGCCACCTTCAATTTTGCGCATAGGTATAACCAAACCAATGATAATGCTTATTATTGTACTTAAAATAAAGCTTATTAT
>JAGDDO010000144.1 GCA_017848205.1 Oscillospiraceae bacterium
AATATTCCGAGTCGAAGATCTGAATTTCACTTATCCTGAATGCAGCTCAAAGGCAGTGCATGATGTGAGTTTTAAAATCGGCAAAGGTGAATTCATTGTCCTCTGCGGCTCTACCGGAAGCGGTAAATCAACTCTTCTCCGTCTTCTGAAGCCGGAAATATCGCCGAACGGAGAAACGACCGGAAATATCCTGTTTCACGGCGCTCCCCTCTCAGACTGTTCCGGCAGAAGATCCGCCTCATCAATAGGATTTGTAATGCAGTCACCGGAACAGCAGATCGTTACCGATAAGGTATGGCATGAACTTGCCTTCGGGCTCGAAAATCTCGGAGTTCCGCCGGCCGAAATATCGCGAAGAACAGCTGAGACTGCAAGCTTTTTCGGAATAGGAAAATGGTACGGACAGAACACGGCCGATCTCTCCGGAGGTCAGAAACAGCTTCTCAACCTTGCTTCCGTCCTGGTCATGTCACCTGAGATAATAATTCTCGATGAACCGACTGCCCAGCTGGATCCGATAGCAGCTTCAGAATTTATAAACGCTTTAAAACGACTGAACGAGGAGCTTTCGCTTACAGTAGTTATCGCCGAGCACCGTCTTGAAGAAGTGGTACCGCTCTGCGACAGAATAATGGTAATGGATGAGGGAAAGCTTATCTTTAACGGTGAACCGCGTAAGATATTTACAGAGATAAAGAACGACTCTCCTGTTCTCCGCGGACTTCCTGCAGCAGCAAGACTTTACGGCATGACCGGCGGAAAAGATGAATGCCCGCTTACTGTTCGTGAGGGACGAAAATATATTGAAAGCACATTTAAAAATGATATCAGAACTCTTCCTGACACTTCCGGAAACAGTGATAAAAAAGAGACTGCACTGGAATTTAAAAACGTCCGTTTCCGCTACAGCCGTGACGGCGAGGATATTTTAAGGGACTTAAGTTTTAAGGTGAACACCGGTGAGATATTCTGCATTCTCGGCGGCAACGGATGCGGCAAGACCACTTCCCTAAGGCTTGCAGCTGATCTTGCCAAACCCTACAGCGGCGTGATAAAAGTCTTCGGGAAAAAGCTTAAGGAATACAGAAACCGCTCGCTTTATAAGGAATGTCTTGCACTTCTTCCGCAGGACGTACAGACTGTTTTCCTGTGTGATTCCGTTCGTGAGGAACTTGAAAAATGCGGTGCAGATACAGGTTCCCTTCCTTTTAATATTTCCGGTCTTCTCGACAAACACCCTTACGATCTTTCCGGAGGCGAGCAACAGGCAGCGGCACTTGCACGTATACTTGCCGCAAAACCGAAACTCCTGCTTATGGACGAGCCTACAAAAGGACTTGATGCCGACTGGAAATCGAAGATGAAAGATATCCTTAATGGCCTGAAAGAGCAGAATGTTACCGTTGTAATTGTAACGCATGACATAGAATTTGCCGCAGAATGTGCTGACAGATGCGCAATGTTTTTCGACGGTAGGATAGTTTCAGAAGGAACTCCGGAGGAATTCTTTTCGGCAAACAGTTTCTACACCACTGCGGTCAGCCGTATGACAAGAGAAATGTATGATAACATAGTCACTGTTTCACGTGCTGCAGAGATATGCACGCTAAACGGAAGAAAGGACGAAGATCATGATAGTCATTAAAAGCGACAAGCTTCGTGAATTTATCAGATACGCAGTTCCGCTTGTGATAATCCCTTCTCTTGTTCTTGCTGGCGCATTTGTATTTGACCGGAAAAAACATATACTCGTTTCCCTGGCCGCTGCACTTTTCGCGCTTCTGCTTTTTTCTGCCGGATTTGAAAGAAAAACGGCAGGTACCCGTCGGCTTGTTATAGTTTCCGTTATGACCGCACTTGCATTCTCAGGAAGATTCATACCGTTTCTCAAACCCGTTTCCGCGATCACCATAATAACCGCGCTTTATCTCGGCGGTGAAGCCGGATTTCTTGTAGGAGCGCTTACAGCAATACTTGCAAATTTCTACTTCGGTCAGGGCCCGTGGACAGCATTCCAGATGCTCGCCTGGGGACTTATCGGATTTTTCGCCGGTATTCTTGCCCCGGTACTGAAAAAAAGCCGGATAAATCTCATAATATACGGATTTATATCCGGCATAGCCTATTCATTCATAATGGATATCTGGACAGTCCTTTCGTACAACGACGGAAAGTTCGGCCTGAAACTATACCTCGCCGCCCTGACAACCGCTATCCCCTACACCATATCATATGCCGTATCAAACGTCATCTTCCTCTGGTTCCTAGCCGAA
>JAGDDO010000145.1 GCA_017848205.1 Oscillospiraceae bacterium
ACGGTTCCGTGCTTTTCACGGTTGTAGATAACATATCTGTCCTTGCCCTTTTCCTTGGCTATGTAGAGCGCCTTGTCAGCCGTCCTGAAGAGCTGCTCATAGGACGGAGCATCGTCAGGGAAACGCGCTATGCCCATCGAGCAGGTTATTTTCAGCCCTTCCGCCTTTTCAGCGCACAGCATTCCGATGTTGGAACGGATCGCTCTGAGAATGCTCCTGATCTCCATCTCGCCCGGTACATCATCGAGCACGACCATAAATTCGTCGCCGCCTATACGTCCGGCTGTACCCTTGCTGCCGGTCTCCTTCTTGATAACGGAAGCCGCGGTGCATATTATGTCATCGCCGAAAAGATGTCCGTAGGTGTCGTTGATATATTTGAAGTCATCGATGTCGATTATTGCAATGGTAACCGATTTGTTTTCACCTGAAGTGATATGGTTCCTTGCGTAATTGGTAACAGTCTTCTTATTGAACAGCCTTGTAAGCGGATCAAGATTCGCCTCAAAAGCCGGACCTGCTGCTGCAAGCGGATCCTCAACTGTCTTTTTGGCGGTTATAAGTCCGAGAACTACGCGGTTTCCGTCACTGTCAGTTTCGGAGAAGCCGCTGAAGATCTGCACTGATGTCTGGTCACCGCCTGTTATAATCCCCGACTCCATTTCAAAGCTGAATCTGGATATGCCAGCCTTTACACTTTCAAAGAAACTTTCAAAAGTTTCACGGCTGCTTTCAGCGATCAGTCCTTCCGAAAGGGCATGAAATCTGAAATAATCAAAGTCCTCGTTTAAGAAAACAGTATTTACATTATAGTCAAAAGAGTACACGTAAAACCTGTTCGTAATACTGCTGTACTCAAAAATTACAGCTTCCTGAACACTCATAAGGAATCGGAAACGCTCAATTATATTTTCAAGACCTGTTGTGCTCTTTTCAAGCTCAACAGCATCCTTTACGACAATATCGGTAAGTCTGGTACCGTGTGAAAGCATCTGCACATTCACAGACATCTTCATTATCATCCAGCGGTATTCGTCCTGCCTGTTTTTCATACGTATCATGCAGTGACGCACCTCGTCATCTCCGAGTGAACTTACCGTTTTCTTGAAGAACTCAACATCGTCCGGATATATGGTACGTGTCATGGAATAAAGAGTATCGTTGCAGAAGTAGTGATAGAAATTTTCATCAGCACTCTGGGTGTGAAAGCTCTCGTCTATTGTTACACGTCCTATTCTGTAACCGGAAACACTGTCACCTGAATCAAAAAACATAGTGATTCTCCATTATTATTTAAGCGGCATTTCTCTTTCGTATCTGCTCGGACGGCTCATGAGCGCCTTGATAGGCTCGTTGATATCTCCGCCTTCAAACAGGATCTTGAAAAGCTGTGCCGTGATAGGCATTTCAACATTCATCTTCTGTGCAAGTCCGTATGCAGCCTTGCAGCAGTAATATCCTTCAACTGTACCTACCTGCTTTACAGCTTCGTCAGGTGAAACACCTTTGCCTATGAGAGTGCCGGCACGTCTGTTACGGCTGTGAAGGCTTGTACAGGTTACAATGAGGTCACCTATACCGGTAAGGCCGAAAAATGTATCAAGTCTTGCACCCATTGCAACGCCGAGACGCGCGATCTCTGTAATACCTCTGGTCATAAGTGCGGCAATTGTGTTGTCGCCGTAACCGCGGCCGTCGCAGATACCTGCACAGAGTGCAATAATATTCTTAAGTGAACCGCCAAGTTCACAGCCTATAATGTCGTCGTTAAGATAGATCCTGAGCACGCTGTTTGAGAATGCCTCCTGAACTGCAACTGCAGCCTTTTCATCTTCTGAAGCAGCTGAGATAGCTGTCGGTATCTTTCTTGAAACCTCCTCAGCGTGTGAAGGACCGGTAAGAGCAACGATCGGACAGTCCTTTATTTCCTCGCGGATGACCTCGCTCATTCTGAGATAGGTTCCGTCTTCAAGTCCCTTGCTTGTGTCTACTATGATCATTTCAGGTTTTATGAACGGAGCTGCCTGTCTTACCACCTTACGTACAAAGATGGACGGAACGCCGATAACAACGAAATCCGCATCTGAAACGCATGAAATATCTGCAGTGAACTGTATCTCCTCAGGTATCTTCACACCCGGAAGCTTTGCCTTATGCTCCCTGTCACGGATAAGATCCTCTATCTCGCTTTCAAAAGCAGACCACATTGTTACGCTGTGACCTGATTCAACAGCCATTATTGCAATACTGAGACCGAATGCCCCTGTTCCTAAAATAACTATTCTGGACATTGTACTTCCCCCTTACTGATCATTATTATTTTTTTGAAAATGAAAATTTATTCTCTGTTCCGTCCATCAGTCTTCTGATGTTTGCACGGTGCATGTAAATTATAAGTATACCGCTCAGAGCAGCAAATCCGGTATGGATCCATACTGATGACGGTTCAAGATGCTTTGCAAAGTACTGCACCAGAAACGTTACTATCGGGTAAGCGACAGCTGCAGTGATCGATGAAACTGAAACATACTTTGTTATAACGAGCATTATTATGAATACCGGAATTACGATCGCAAATGTCAGCGGATCAATTGCCAGAAGCACAGTCGCAGTGACAAGCACTCCCTTTCCGCCCTTGAAACCGTACCATACCGGAAAGACATGACCCAGCATTACAAGCAGACCTGCTATGTAGCCGACAGTCATTATATCTCCGGTAAATCCGGATGCTCTTACAACAGCCTTTATTACGAGAATAGTCAGACATCCCTTTAAAAGATCGGCGATAAGAGTTGCCAGTGCCGGTCCTTTTCCGAAGCAGCGCAAGACGTTTGTAAGACCTGCGTTTTTGCTTCCGAATTCCCTTACATCTTCATGTTTAAGAAGCTTTACCACGATGATAGCTGAATTGCAGCTTCCTATAAGATAAGCTGCTATACAGCAGAGTACAATTACAATATAAGGCAGCATTAGTTATCCTCCGAAGATTATTTCGTATCCTTTTTATCACGTTCCCTGATAATGAATCGTACAGGTGTTCCGTCAAGTCCGAAGGTCTGACGTATCTGGTTTTCAATATATCTCTGGTACGAGAAATGGAACAGTTCCTGATTGTTTACGAATGTAACAAAGGTCGGAGGATTCGATGAAGCCTGTGTCATGTAGTAGATCTTCAGTCTCTTGCCCTTGTCCGACGGAGGCTGAACTCTTGTTGTTGCGTATGAAAGAACGTCGTTGAGCATACCTGTTGAAATTCGCATAGAATTCTGCTCATGAACGTGTACTATCATTTCATAGAGCTTGTCAACACGCTGGCCTGTCTTTGCCGAGATGAACAGGAACGGAACGTAGGACATAAAGCTGAAGTCGTTGGCGAGCTTTGTTCTGTACTCGTCCATGGTCTTGGTGTTCTTTTCGATAAGATCCCACTTGTTTACCACAACAATGGATGCCTTGCCCTGTTCATGTGCATAGCCGGCTACCTTTGAATCCTGTTCGGTAAAACCTTCGACTGCATCGATAACTATAACACAGACGTCAGCTCTGTCAACTGCCATATAGGCACGTAAAACACTGTAACGTTCGATGTTTTCAGTAACCTTTGACTTTCTTCTGATACCTGCAGTATCAATGAAAACGAACTTTCCGTTTTCGTTCTCAATAAGTGTATCTGTAGCGTCACGGGTGGTTCCGGCGATGTTTGAAACGATAACACGTTCCTCGCCCGCAATACGGTTGATAAGAGATGACTTACCTACATTAGGCTTACCTATAACAGCGACTCTTACGCAGTCATCGTCATAGTCATCACTTTCATTTTCAGGGAAATGAGTGAACACTTCATCAAGAAGATCACCTGTTCCGTGGCCGTGTGCAGATGATATCGGGAACGGATCACCGAGTCCGAGATTGTAGAATTCATATACTTCCGGCGGTGTATCACCGATAACGTCACACTTGTTTACCGCAAGAACGACTGGTTTTCCGCTTTTCTGAAGCATAGTAGCAACGTCATAGTCACTTGCTGTAACGCCGCAGCGCACATCAGTCACGAGAACTATAACATCTGCTCTTTCGATGGCAAGCTCAGCCTGTCTTTTCATCTGTGAAAGGATAACGTCATCGGTCTTCGGTTCGATACCGCCTGTATCGACCACCATGAACTCCCTTCCTCTCCATTCGCACTTTGAATATATACGGTCTCTGGTAACACCAGGAGTATCTTCAACAATGGAAAGACGCTTGCCTATCAGTTTATTAAAAAGTGTAGACTTTCCCACATTAGGACGGCCTACAACTGCTACTACCGGTAATGGCATTTAATAACCTCTCTTTTCTAAAAAAAATTAGAGGAGAATCGCTTCTCCTCTAATAAATGGTAAGCGGGTTAATTACGCTTCCTTCTTAATTACTTCAACGCCCTTATAGAAACCACAGTTTTTGCAAACCTTGTGTGGTGAAGTGAGTTCTCCGCAGTTTGTGCACTTGCTAAATGCTGGAGCTTCTAACTTCCAAACGTTTGAACGTCTTGTGTCACGTCTTGCCTTAGACGTTTTTCTCTTTGGTACAGCCATGATTAAACCTCCTGTCAAGCATAATTTTACTAAGATGAAAAGCAATCACACTGCGATTCATTCAGATTACATCCGCACTTCATGCAAAGTCCCTTGCAGTTTTCATCACAAAGGAGCTTGCTCGGCAGCTGTAAAAGTAAATCCGAAATTGCAATTTCTTTCAAATCAATGCTCTCGTTATCCGCAACAATATATTCATCATTGTCTGTTGTGAGGGACTTGACTACGATGTGTTCGAATTCATAGGAATAGGAACGGTCAAATTCCTTCAGGCATCTGTCACATATAATGTTCAGGGTAAACTCAGTGGCAAATTTAATCTTAACTATTCCGGCACGGTTATAAGCCTGTCCCTTTATGATTACCGGTGAAGCAAAATTATAGCCCTGAATGTCAGTAAGCTCGGACGGATCGATGGAAACGTCAAGCGGTACAGACTCACCCGGTAAATTGAATATTTTTCTGAGATTAATAGTCATTGTTAAACACCCTTAGAGCATCACAAAAATAATTATACCAAACTAAAGACTGCTTGTCAATAGTTTTTTTCTTTTTTGATCAGCCTACGTACTTTGTAACTGAAGCAGGCATTTCGCTGTTGTTAGCAGATACTGTGAATACAACAGTTGTAGCGTCGCCTGTAAGAGCAGCGAGCTTGTCGAGCATCTTGCCGAAAGCTTCGAAGTCCTTGCCGCCTATCTTGAGGATACCGTCAACAAAGATCTTTTCGAGGTCGTAGTTGCCTGCGAGAATACCTGAAACGAAACCGTAGAATGAATCGAAACCGTCTACCTTGTAGTATTCTGTATCGCACCATCTGATCTTGTAGTTGATCTGTGTTCTGAGGTTAGAACCTTTTTCGATGCATACGAGGCTTCCGTTTGTTGAAGCAATAGCTTCGTTCATCATATCGATGATTATCTTTGTTTTACCTGTTCCCTTTTCACCAGTAATTAATTTGATCATAATTTTCTCCGTTTCCGCCTTCACAAAAGGAAGACTGTTTCCTCAATAATTGATTTTTAGTTTATCAGTAAAGCTTTGCTTCAAGCGCTGCCTTCTTGTCTTCGTAACCAGGCTTGCCGAGAAGAGCAAACATGTTTGACTTGTAGCTTTCAACACCAGGCTGGTTGAAAGGATTTACTCCGAGGAGGTAACCTGAAACTGCACATGCCTTTTCAAAGAAGTAGATCATGTAGCCTACGCTGAATTCTGTTGTGTCTTCGAGTTCGATAACGATGTTCGGAACGCCGCCTTCTGTATGAGCGATGATAGTTCCTTCTTCAGCCTTCTTGTTTACTACAGACATGTTCTGGTTTGTAAGGAAGTTGAGGCCGTCGAGGTTTTCAGCGTCATCTTCAAGGAAGAAGTCTTCTTCAGGCTTCTTGATGTCCATAACAGTTTCGAACATTATTCTTGAACCTTCCTGGATGAACTGTCCCATTGAGTGAAGGTCTGTTGAGAATGTTACAGCTGAAGGGAAGATACCCTTGTTGTCCTTGCCTTCGCTTTCGCCGAAGAGCTGCTTGTACCATTCAGCCATCATTGTGAAGCTCGGATCGTAGGAAACGAGGAGTTCCACACTCTTGCCCTTTCTGTAAAGGATGTTTCTGAGAGCTGCATACTTGTAGCAGTCGTTATTATCGAAATCTGCTGTGTAATCCTTCTGAGCAGCTGCTGCACCCTTCATGAGAGCGTCGATGTCGCATCCTGCTGCAGCGATAGGTAGAAGACCTACTGCTGTGAGAACTGAGAATCTGCCGCCTACGTCATCAGGTACTACGAATGTTTCATAGCCTTCTGTATCAGCGAGTGACTTGAGTGTTCCCTTTGCTCTGTCTGTTGTGCAGAAGATTCTTTCCTTTGCACCTTCCCTGCCGTACTTGTCGATTACCATTTTTCTGAATACTCTGAAAGCAAGAGCAGGTTCAGTTGTTGTACCTGACTTTGAGATAACATTAACTGAGAAATCCTTGTCCTTGCAGATAGAAATAACTTTGTTAAGGTATGTAGGGTTGATGTTGTTTCCTACAAAGTAGATATCAGGTGTATCCTTTTTAAGATTGTTGTAGAACGGAGACTTGATAAGTTCCATTACAGCTCTTGCACCGAGGTATGAACCGCCGATACCGATAACGATGAGAACATCTGAATTCTTCTTTATTTTTTCAGCAGCAGCCTTGATTCTTGCGAATTCTTCCTTGTCGTAGTCTGTAGGAAGACTGAGCCAGCCTAAAAAGTCGTTTCCGAGGCCTGTCTTGCTGTGAAGAAGTTCAACAGCCTTGTCGACCTGAGGCTTGATCCCTGTCATTTCATCGCTGCCAACGAAACTTTCAAGATACTTTGCATTTAACTTAAGTGTCATAGTATATGGACCTCCATAAAATATTTACTTACCTTATATCAATTTTACTATATTATGTGATTTTTTGCAAGCCGATTACGTATTATTATATAAACCCAACAATAGTATCTCAATTTCTTTGAACATTTTCACTATTATTCTCTCGGAAATTTGTGGGAACTGTAAGTTTTACTACTGTTACAGCACTACAATTAACGTCATTTCTTACAAGAAAAAATACACAAACAAAAGCACAGGCAGATCATTCATAATGTCTGCCTGTGCGTATTAAAGCAGGATCATTTTGAAGCAATAAAAGGAGCAACTGCGGCCTTGAATCCCTCATCATCTGTATCTGCGTTCATGTGTACCGGCTTTTCAAGATCAAGACTGAAAATACCCATGATGGACTTGGCATCAACTACATATTTTCCTGAAACGAGTTCTATATTGAAATCATATTTTGAAACAACGTCAACAAACTTCTTGACTTCTGCAACACCTGATAAAAGTACATTTTCTGAATACATCAAAATACCCTCCGTCCGTTTTTGAACGCCTTCACCGGCGCATAAAAAAGTACCGTTCAGTCAGAACGCTACTGATAAATGATACACCTAAAAATAATAATAGTCAAGTCATTGAATTTTTTTTGTGGGAATAGTATAATTGAATTATTGTTCACACCAGACCAGTTATTGAAAAAGGAGACACTCTTTTTGAAAGTATTTTTCGTTACGTTCGGATGCAAGGTAAACTGCTACGAGACCGAATGCATAGGCAGAACTTTTACAGAAAACGGCTTCACTATCTCTGACACCGCAGAAGGCTCCGAAGTTATTGTCATAAATTCCTGTACAGTCACTTCGGCAAGCGATAAAAAAGTAAAGCAGTCCCTCAGAAAACTGCGGCATGAAAATCCGGATTCAGTCATCGTTCTCACCGGATGCTATCCTCAGGCTTTTGAAGAGGAGGCAAAAAAGCTCACAGAGGCTGATATCATAACCGGAACGCGTGACCGCTCCGAAATAGTAAATCTTGCCTTAAATGCCCTTCGGTCACGGGAAAGAGAGCAGGTCACCGACCTTCACTGCTACACTGGACATGAGGCCTTTGAGAAAATGTCGTACAGTTCCAGTGAAAAGAAGACTCGCGGTTTCATAAAGATACAGGACGGATGCAATCAGTTCTGCTCATACTGCATAATCCCGTATGCGCGCGGACGTATCAGATCAAAGCCCCTGGAAGATATAGTTTCCGAGGTAAACGGTCTTGTTTCGAACGGATATCAGGAAATAGTTTTAGTGGGAATAAATCTTGCATTCTACGGTGCTGAAGCCGGACTTACCCTTACCGATGCCGTTGAGGCGGTAAGCCGTGTGCAGGGTGTAAAGCGTATAAGACTTGGTTCTCTCGAACCTGAGATGATCTCCGGCGATGACCTGCTGAGACTTAAAAACATAGAAAGTTTCTGTCCGCAGTTCCACCTTTCGCTCCAGAGCGGATGCGACAGGACTCTTAAGGCCATGAACAGAAAATACGACACTGCAGAGTACACAAGGCTTGTCTCCTCAATAAGAAATATTTTTCCCGATGCAGCCGTTACAACTGACGTCATGGTAGGCTTTCCGGGCGAAACCGAGGAAGACTTTGAGGAAAGCATGGAATTCGTGAAAAAGACGGCCTTCAGCAAAATACACG
>JAGDDO010000014.1 GCA_017848205.1 Oscillospiraceae bacterium
CCGTCAGACCGGCGTGCATTTATACTGTCCTGACGTACTGTGCCCGAATACGTGTTCAATGAATTGCTGTCTGAATAACTGATGGAAGTATCATCAAACGAACTGTACGGAGACGAGTACTTTCTGTACGACGATGAGTCAGAACTGTATCCTGTTGAATAGTAAAAACGTCTGTAGTACCGTCTTGCATGTCTGTTGCTCCGGTACGGTGATTCGTCAGTGGTGTAGGCAAACTTTCGTTTTGAAACCTGAACGAGCACTTCATTGTTATCCTCGGAAGGATAGACAAGGCAGTACTCCTTTTTCGTAAGGATAGCCACTGAACCTTCCTCACCTTCTCCGGCTTCATCATCCTTCTGAACATACTCGGTCTCGCCCTCGATCGCCGTGATTATGTCTTCAGCAATAAAATCGATACTGTATGCCGAACCGGCACTGTAAACATCAGCCTTCTGCTTCGCCTCACCTGTTACGGATGTCACGTATGAATAGCGCGGAGCCGCAGTTTTGCTTTGCCTGCTCAGATAGTGTGATATGGTCTGCGGACTGTAAAATAATCCGCTTAAAACGTCAAATAAAAAGCCAAGCAGCGGAAGAAAGAATACCATTAACGCAAGTGCTGTGATAATTAAGGCACGCCTGCGTATTCCGGCCTCAGCTTTTTCGAGTGCCGCTTTATCATGACGGCTGAAGAAAATATCTTCGGCATCAACATAATGACCGGTGGAATATTCGGCACCATCTGACCAGAGTTCCTCAGATATGATCTTTTCCTCTGTATCGTCTTCGTATTCGTTAAAATCAGCCTGATCGCCCGGCACGACATCAACTGATCCGCTTGCGGCAATAACGACCTCGTGACCATGATCGACGATGTGATATCCTCTTAATGACGGACAGCGTTCCCCGACAACATGTGTGACCGAGTATTCACTGAATACATCATCGATACTCAGCCATACCTCTGAGGCACCCTCAGTCTTCTGCATCCTGTATTCATCCCAGCAGTTACCGTCGGCAGTGTTCCGGTAAGTCACCGACCCCAGAACAACATATTCGACTCCGTCAACAAGCAGCACATCTCCTCTTGAAAACTTCATTGTTTTTCCGTTTCTCCTTTCCGGATACAAATATACATTATTTATTATACCGCAGCATCTGTCATACAGTCAACAGCCAGTTTATCCGCAAACAAGCGTCCCCCTGACAAAAATAATACATTTTCTGTACTTTTACGGTAAATACGGCTTTATCATCGTATAAGTAAATATACTTAATGCTTACTAAATTTTGTGATACACTATTTAATTGACAAAAACACCTCATTGTTTTATAATTTACTAAGGATATACTGATTTAACCGGCCTCATGCCGGACAAATGTTATGAAAAAGGAGAAATGTCTATGCCACCAGGAGGAGGAAGGCTCGGACCGGGATTTCTGACAGAAGAAGAAAAGCAGAACAAGCCCAGAGTAACCAGAGGACTTTTAAAGAGGATCTTCTCATACCTTAAGCCGTACATAATACAGATGCTATTCGTACTTGCGGCAATACTCTGCTCCGCCGTGCTGACCCTTATGCCATCGGTACTCACCGGACGCATAATCGACGACGGACTTATCGCAAAAAATCTTAACAGGCTCATTTTCTACATAGTTCTTTCCTTCGGCGTTACCCTGCTTGCCAATCTTATCGGCATTCTGGAAAGCTACTTAAACACATGGATAGCACAGCATATTACCTACGACATGCGAAATTCCATGTACTCGCATCTGCAGAAAATGTCACAGCGGTTCTTTACAAACAATAATCAGGGCGACATAATCACACGAATGACAAGCGACATTTCCGGGGTTCAGCAGATAATCACGAACACGCTCACAAGCATTATCTCAAACTCCATCACGCTGACCGTCGCACTGGTCCTCATGTTCCGTGAAAACTGGAAACTTGCGCTGGTCGGCATAGCAGTGGTACCGCTGTTTGTCATTCCGACAAGAAGCGCCGGCAAACGCCGTTTCGAGATCACCCGTGAATCGCAGGCATGCAGTGACGAGATAAACGGTATTCTCAACGAAACGCTTTCCGTAAGCGGTCAGCTTCTCGTAAAACTCTTCGGGATGGAACAGCGTGAATACGACCGCTACGAGGCTGCCAACAGAAAAATGATCGGTCTCAACATCAAGGAAAGCATGGCCGGACGCTGGTTCCGTATGGCTCTCGGAACATTCACGAACATCGGACCTATGCTCATCTACCTTGTAGGCGGCATAATAATGATGCGCTTCGACCCGACTGTTACTGTCGGTCAGATAAGCGTTCTCGTGGCTCTTCTCAGCAAGATGTACATGCCGGTAAACCAGCTTTTGAACATTCAGGTCGACTGGATTCGTTCCATGGCCATGTTCACAAGAATTTTCGAGTACTACGACATGAAGCCTGAGATCGAAAACGCACCGGATGCAGTTACACCGGACCACGCTGACGGCGAAGTTGAATTCCGCGGTGTGCGTTTTTACTACGAACCGGAGCGCGAGATACTTCACGACATAAGTTTCAGGCTCGGCAAAGGCAACTGTATCGCTATCGTAGGTCCTTCCGGCTCCGGAAAGAGTACCCTTATAAACCTGATACCACGACTCTATGACGTTATCGAAGGAAGCGTTCTTTTTGACGGCAGAGACGTAAAAACTCTCGACCTTGGATTTCTCAGAGAAA
>JAGDDO010000146.1 GCA_017848205.1 Oscillospiraceae bacterium
ATGTTCCAGCCTGCGTCTGCCCAAGCCTTGAAGTGATCTGATACTGTAATAGTACCTGATGTTCTCTTTGACTTACGAACGCTGAAGTACTGCTTGAATGTTTCATTTGTTCCGAGGATAGTCGGACCTGTGTGATCGAGCTGGAAAATCTCGTATTCAGCACCGTCGATTGTAACTGTCTTACTTCCGCCGTTTGGTGAAGGGCACCAGTTTACCCAGTCTTCAATGATGTAGTATTCAACGAGAGGATTCTTCATCCAGCCGTATACGCAGAGTCTTGAGTTACCCTGTGCGCTTGCTGAATAGTCAGCTGCATAGTCCATTACGATAGGACCGTATTCTGTAGCTTTCTTTGTAGCGTCATAGTTTCTGCCTCGGCGGGCAAGGAAGTTACCGCTTGAAACCTGAGCGCTCCATTCTGTGCTGAATGTACCGCCGCTGCCAAGTGTCATTGAACCGCTTCCGCCTGTGTTGTCAAGCCAGATCTCGTAGCTGTAGCCGTCAACGTTGTCGGCCTTGTGCTGATTCTGGCCGTTGCCTACATTGAATTTCTGTCCGACCTGATCAGCTGCCTTAACTGTAAGGACGTCCGATAAGCTGATCAGTTCAGCCGGAGCTGCGATTGAAAATACCATTGATAATGCGATGAAACCGCTTAATACTTTTTTAGTGCGTTTCATTGTGTATCACCTCTTTCTGTTTATTGATTTTATCATATTATACAATATTGTCAAGACTGCTTAAATTTTGTCTTTTATATGTCATGAATATGACTAAAATTCACAGTTTTTTCGTTTGCGATTATTCAGAAGTTTGAAACTTAAAATAATGTTCTTTATCAGGCAAAATCAACAAACGAATGTGACGGTGATTTGTCGAAAGTATGACGATGTTAAATACTGGCTCTTATGATACAGTGACAGTTATAACTTGTATGCGAAAAAATTTATACCGCTCAAAATCCGCAAAAATCAGCTTGTTTTGCTGATCTTCAGCCGCTGTATGTAATTATATGGTTTGAGTAATGAATCACAGGGTATAACTCATATGTTAATAATTATATAGCTTTAAATTATATATTAAGTATTCAAACTAAACAATAAATTATTGAAAAAGGACTATTAATGTGTTATTATATAATAAAAGAAATGTAGTTAATCAACTGCTTTATGAATATTATATAAAGAAAAAAGGGCGAAAAAGGACACACAGACGAGGCCGTCCGGACAGCAATAAACGGGTAGTCCGGCAAACTATAATTTTTTATTACGGAGTGGTCGAAATGAATATTCCAGGCTACAAGGACGCAGTAAGCGGTTCCCTTTATAACATAGGAAATGCCCTCAGGCTTCGCAGGGCACTTGAAAAGAAAAATATTAATCTGGCATTCGCCGGAGGATCTGTTACAAAAGGATGGGACGGAAAACAGTATCTTGAAAAGAACTATACCGACTTTGTGACCGATTTTCTTAAAGATGAGTATCCCGACAAAAACTTCAGAGTTTCAAATCTGTCCACGGAAAGTGCAAATTCATTCATCGGTCTGTCCATCACGGACAAGGTGATCGAGGAAGCAGATCCGGACATAGTATTTATAGAATATGCAGTAAACAATGAGTGCGGTCATGACCATATCGTTTCCTACGAAAGTCTTGTGGAACGTATGCTTTCACTTCCGTCCGCACCTGCAGTTGTACTTGTTTTCCTTATAAACAAGTCACTCTATACCAGTCAGGGCTATATGAAAATCATCGGTTCACACTACGGACTTTTATCAGTAAGTGTTGCCGATTCACTTAAGAAAATGCTCGATGACGGTTTCGACTGGTCAGTTTATTCCGATGATGTTATTCACCCTAATACGTGGGGACACCGCTTCATCGCAGACTGTGTTATCAATGGGCTTAAGGAAGCAGTTAATAAAACAGATGACACTGAGTATGTTCTTCCGGATGCACTCTATTCTCTTGACTATGCGGATTATCATACATACGGAACTGATGATTCCCATATAAAGAAAAAGGGCTTTGAAGATATATCCTGTCCGGAATACGGTGAATTCTTTAACAACGGTGTTCGCTATACCGGTACAAATGACGCAAGTGTACGGTTCGAAGGCGAGTTCAGGACTCTGTTCGCAGCTTATGTGCATGACAAGACCGACCGTTTCAGCGATGCCGACATCATGATCGACGGTGAAAAGAAAGGTGTTCTGCAGGGAAGAAGCATTTACGGCTGGGGCAATGTGGTCCTTAAAAATGTCTTCAGTTTTGAGACCCGCGGAAAACACTCAGTCGAACTTAAAGTAAGGGATAAAAAGAAAGACTTTATTCTTATTGAGTTCGGTGTAAGCTGATACGCTTAAATTTTTTAGTATACGATATGCTTACGAGCAAACGTAGTTTGCGGATCTGCATGGCAATATTAATAATTTAGTTTATTTTTATCCGCAGACCTGTTTTGCAGGTTCTGCGGATATGTATTTATAGGTACGAAGGCAGATTTTTACGTTAGAGGCTTTTAAACTTGAACGCGCTGATCAGATCAGTGCAGGGGAGACGGGATGAAGCGAATCCGCGTTAATTCCCGTTATCACATTAAACAGAAAGAGCATCCTCCTTTCGGGAAGATGCTCTTTCTGTTTGTAATTGTATATTTATAATGTATCAGTCTGCGAAGTAGCTTACGCCGCTTTCGAAGATAAACTGATCTTTGTCACCCTGAACGTTCTTGCTGACGTCAGTGCCTTTTCTTTCGCTGTGGCCCATCTTACCGAGAACACGTCCGTCAGGGGAGGTGATACCTTCGATGGCTGCCATTGATGTATTCGGATTGAATCTGATATTCATTGTAGGATCGCCGTTCATGTCAACGTACTGTGTAGCGATCTGTCCGTTTTCAGCAAGCTTCTTTATAAGTGCTTCCGGAGCTACGAAACGTCCTTCGCCGTGTGAGATAGCGATGGAGTGGATCTGGTCAACACTTGTACGTGCAAGCCAAGGAGACTTGTTTGAAGCGATTCTTGTTCTTACCATCATTGACTGGTGTCTTGCGATAGTGTTGAATGTAAGTGTAGGAGATTCATCAGTCATGTCAGTGATCTCGCCGAACGGTACAAGGCCAAGCTTGATAAGTGCCTGGAAGCCGTTGCAGATACCGAGCATGAGACCGTCACGGTTCTTGAGAAGTTCGTGAACAGCGTCCTTTATTCTTGCGTTTCTGAAGAATGCTGTGATGAACTTACCGCTTCCTTCAGGTTCGTCACCGCCGCTGAAGCCGCCAGGGATCATGATGATCTGTGAGTTTCTGATAGCCTTTTCGATCTCGTTTACTGATTCCTCAATAGCAGAAGCTGAAAGGTTCTTTATTACTATTGTTTCAGTAACAGCGCCTGCCTTTTCAAAAGCTCTTGCAGTATCGTATTCGCAGTTTGTACCAGGGAATACAGGAATAAGAACTCTTGGCTTTGCGATCTTTACTGCAGGTCTTGCAGTATTCTTCTTGTCATATCTGTAAGCTTCTGGCTTAGTGTCTTCTGTCTTTATGATGCAAGGGTAAACCGGTTCAAGCTTTGATTCCCATGCACTGAGAAGTGACTCAACTGAAACTGTGTAGTCAATGTTGTCGATAACAGCGTCGGATGTTACTTCACCGATAACTGATTCGCTACCCTTTGTGGCACCGTTTATTTCAACGATGAATGAGCCGTAGCAAGGAGCGAAGAGCTGTTCCTCGTCAAGCTTCTTTGTGAATCTGAAGCCAAGCTTGTTACCGAAGCACATCTTTGCGATACCTTCAGCGACACCTGCTCCTGCAGTTGTCCATACAGCATTTGCGCGGCCTGCTTCAATGATAGCTTCAACCTTTTCAAAGCATCTTCTTACGCTGTCAAAATCAGGGAGACCGTTTTCATCATACTTAGGTGTGATGAGCACAACGCTGCTGCCTGCTTTCTTGAATTCAGGTGAAACGATCCTGCCGCTCTTTGCTGTTGATACTGCAAATGAAACGAGGGTAGGAGGTACGTCTATGTTTTCGAATGTTCCGGACATTGAGTCCTTGCCGCCGATAGCGCCGCAGCCGAATTCAAGCTGAGCTTTCAGGGCACCGAGAAGTGCTGCGAAAGGTTTGCCCCATCTTGCCGGATCATTCTGTGTTCTTTCAAAGTATTCCTGGAATGTGAGCCAGCACTTTTTGCTGCTTCCGCCTGCTGCAACTACCTTAGCGATAGATTCGATAACAGCGAGTATCGCACCGTGGTAAGGGCTCTTTTCGCTTATTACCGGGTTGTAGCCCCAGCCCATGATGGAAGCTGTTGTTGTTTCGCCGTTAAGTACCGGTATCTTGGCAGCCATAGCCTGTGAAGGTGTGAGCTGGTAAACACCGCCGAACGGCATGAGAACTGTGCCTGCACCGATGGTTGAGTCGAACTTTTCAACGAGACCCTTCTGTGAGCATACGTTGAGGTTGGAGATCATCTGTGTCCATCCTTCAGCGTCGTCTGAATATTCAGGAGTTATTCCTGTAACCGGTTCGGTAACTCTTACGTCTGTGTGCTTAACAGCGCCGTTTGAGTTGAGGAAGTCTCTTGAAAGATCAACGATAGTCTTTCCGTTCCAGTTCATTCTGAGTCTGCAGTCATCTGTAACGTCAGCCACCTTTGTAGCCTCGATGTTTTCCTTTGCAGCTTCAGCCATGAATTTTTCTGTATCTTCAGCAGCGATAACAACTGCCATTCTTTCCTGTGATTCCGAGATAGCTATTTCAGTACCGTCAAGACCGTCGTACTTCTTCGGAACTGAATCGAGGTCGATGAGAAGACCGTCTGTAAGTTCACCTATAGCAACTGAAACACCGCCTGCACCGAAGTCGTTGCAGCGCTTGATCATTGAAGTAACGTCCTTGTTTCTGAACAGTCTCTGGAGCTTTCTTTCCTCAGGAGGATTACCCTTCTGAACTTCAGCGCCGCAGCTTTCAAGTGAAGAAGCTGTGTGTGACTTTGAGGAACCTGTTGCACCGCCGCAGCCGTCACGTCCTGTCTTGCCGCCGAGGAGGATAACAACGTCGCCCGGAACAGGTCTTTCACGTCTGATGTTTTCGGCAGGAGCAGCACCGATAACAGCACCTATCTCCATTCTCTTGGCAACGTAGCCAGGGTGATAGATCTCTGTAACGTGACCTGTAGCAAGACCGATCTGGTTGCCGTATGAGCTGTAGCCGTTGGCAGCACCAACTACGATCTTTCTCTGAGGAAGCTTGCCCTTTATGGTATCTTCAACAGGTACGAGAGGGTTTGAAGCACCTGTAACTCTCATTGCCTGGTAAACGTATGAACGTCCTGAAAGCGGGTCTCTGATAGCGCCGCCGAGACATGTTGCAGCACCGCCGAATGGTTCGATCTCAGTAGGGTGGTTGTGTGTCTCGTTCTTGAACATGAGGATCCAGTCTTCGTCCCTGCCGTCAACGTCAACCTTGATCTTTACTGAACATGCGTTGATCTCTTCGCTTTCGTCGAGGTCATCAAGAAGTCCGTCCTTCTTGAGCTTTCTTACAGCGATAGTAGCAAGGTCCATAAGAGTCATCGGCTTGTTTTCACGTCCGAGTTCCTTCTTGAGTTCCTTATAGAGTTCGTAGGATTCCTTTATGTAAGGAGATTCTATTTCAACATTTTCAATGTTTGTGGAGAATGTTGTATGTCTGCAGTGATCTGACCAGTATGTATCGATCATTCTGATCTCAGTGATAGTAGGATCTCTTTTTTCTGTGTTCTTGAAGTATTCCTGGCAGAAGCAGATGTCGTCGTAGTCCATTGCAAGGCCGTAGCCTGCTACGAATTTTCTGAGTTCATCTTCGCCGAAGTTTGTAAATCCTGTAAGTGTGGCTACTTCAGTAGGAATGTTGTATTTTACGTCGAGTGTATCGAATGTGTCGAGTGAAGCTTCACGGCTTTCAACAGGGTTGATGAGATATGCCTTGAGTTTTTCAAATTCCGCATCGGTGATCTTACCGCTTACAATGTAGACTCTTGCGTTCTTTACTCTGCATCTTTCGCCCTGGGAAAGGATCTGTATACACTGTTCACAGCTGTCGGCTCTCTGGTCGAACTGTCCCGGAAGATATTCAACTGCAAAAACTCTTTCATTTGCAGAAAGAGCAGGCATTTCACTGTATGTAATGTCAACAGCAGGTTCCGAGAATACAGTATTGATAGCGTATTCAAATTTTTCCTTTGTAAGTCTGTCGGCATCGTAACGGTTGAGAATACGGATATTCTCAAGAGAGCTTAGCCTGAGAGCTGTTCTTACATCGCTGAGAACTGATTTTGCTTCTACAGCAAATTCTGGTTTCTTTTCAACATAGATTCTAAATACAGACATGTTAAACTCCATTTCTCCGCATCCGGCTGCGTTTTCAGGTCACTTCGCAGCAGGCAGCGGAAATTTTATTTTATTGCCTTCGCACACCGGCATATTACCTTTGCCGCGTGCACACCGGCTGAAAGTAAACGGTGAACGGATCACCCGTTTACTCTTTGAGGTTCCGCAGGGACTTTTTCGCCGATGCAGAATCCGTTCATAGACTCTTTTATTTTAACATAAAAAATGCTGTTGCGCAAACTTTTTATTGAGGGTTCTCTTTTAATTTTAACTAATGTATAATTTGGGCTGTATCCCCTGTGAAAACTTGTGCAGTTTTCTTTTTCAAACAGCACCGGTACAGTTTTGCCTACCTGTGCCTTTAAAAATTCACGTTCAAGTTCATGTCCGAGCTCAGTCATCCGAGCCGCGCGTTCGTTTTTTATGCTGCCGTTTATCTGGTCAGGCATAGCCGCTGCCTTTGTGCCGGAACGGGGGGAGTAAGGGAAGACGTGTATTTTGCTGAAGGCCGTCTTTTTCACGAATTCCATGCTTTCCTCAAAGTCTTCCTCGGTTTCGCCCGGAAAGCCTACCATAACGTCAGTTGTAACGGCTGC
>JAGDDO010000147.1 GCA_017848205.1 Oscillospiraceae bacterium
CCAGTGAGGACAGTGCTGACATCTTTCAGGAATAACTTTTACAGTCTTGTCAGGTTCACCGGTTAATTCAAGTCCGTGTCCCTGATGTCCTTCCTGACCACCCTGATTTTTGTCTGTTTTTCCTCTGAGGCTTCTGTTTTTTCTCTTTAAGCCGTCACTCGAAGGTGGCTTGGAACTGTTGCTTGAATTCTTATTTTTCTGCTCAGTGAGTTCTACAATTTTCTTAGTAAGTTCATCTACCTTAACTGTGAGTTCTGCTACGGTTTCGGTAAGCTCTTTGTTCTGAGCCATAAGCTTTTCATTCTGATCCATTAGATATTTGATGAATTCACTCTGATCATTTAATGGCATCCAAGTCACCTTCCTTTGTAGTTTTCTATACTTATATTATACTACTAAGAAGGTGCGACTTCTATTAGTCGAATGCACAAGATATTCTCAACGACGTTCTGCGTAAAACTCGACCGTCGTGTTGAAAACTTACTGTTTTTATTTTTAAGAATTATGAGAGACTTGAACAGTTACCATTCTTTAAAATTATACCACATTCTGATCAACAAAAACAAGTATTCAAAAACAGTCATAAGCTGAAACGTGATGCCATTGTGGCGGCATTTTATTTTGCTGCACTCATCATTTTCTTACGATAAGGATTATTTTCATTTGCATCAAATCCTTCAAGCTGATATTTTTCCGGCATATAATCGTCAATATCCACATCGAGAAAATAATTGCAGAACATAACAGCAGAATAAGTAACGGTATTGTCCTCATTTTCAGGTTTCAGAGCATATACAAATCCATAATACTCATCGGCATCCACAGCGATCAGGTCATATCCCGGCGGTTCTCCTGTAACATCATAGATACCTTCATACTTCTCGTTTCCGATATCCGACAAACGCTTAAGTTCTGTTTGATAGTCCTCATCACTGTATTTCACTGTAAGATACGTAATTATCTGAGGATCCCACGGATTATAGTTTACATACTGAAAATCCATTACTGTCATCTCATCATTTATTTTCTCGGGGAAAATTCTTCTGTTGGATTCGTTCAGAAAATACTGTCCGTCTTTTTCTTTATCAAGGCAGTAACTGTATTTTGAAATATCTGTGCACACCGACGGCTTCTTTATCACCACATCATATATCACCCCTCCGAATGCCATCAAAGTGATTAAAAACGGCAGAAGACCGATTATTATTCCGGCAGTGATAAGTATACACAGATTTTTCTTCTGTTTTTTTCTGACATTTATAAGAGATCTCACCTGCGCCGATTCATAATCTTCCGCCTCATTTACTGCTTCATCATTCCGCATAGAATCCGTTAATGAAGCACACTCCGGACATTCTTTTATATGATCCTCAACGATTTTTCTGCTCTCATCACTGCAGACTTCATCAATATAAAGCGGAAGCAGATCTCTTATCATTTCACATTTATACTTCATCTTTGTAACCTTCTTTCAGCATCAGTCTTGCTCTGTAGTATGTGACTCTGGCCCAGCTTTCAGTCTTTTTATGAATATTTCCTATCTCCTTAAAAGAAAGATTCCCGAATGTTCTCATCCAGAAAACTTCACGGTACGGATCAGAAAGATCATGCAGAGCCCTGTGAACATCAAGTGCAGTTTCTTTTTCTGCAAATTCCGATTCTATGTCACCGGTACATGCTGTTTTTTCATCCAGCTCTGCAGCTTCCGGTTTTTTCGTTTTGCAGTAATTAAAATATGTATTTTTAGCTATCTGACATATCCATGTTTTCAGGCTGCATTCACCGCGGAAAGTATCTATCTTTTTCAGAACGCGAAAAAATGATTCCTGTGTTATTTCTTCTGCCGTATCAGGACTACCGCAAAGTTCAAGTACATAAAAATAAACCTGACTGAAATAGTTACGGTATATATCATCGAAATTTTCTATAAGAATCATCTCCTCTGCTTTACTGTCGGGCTATCTGTAATTATTACCTGATATTATTTAGACAACTGAAATCAAAAAACGTTACAGATATCTTTCATTTTTTTATTCTCTGCCTTACTGCATAATTTATCCATAAACGGTGAACCGGACGACGTAATCGCCGTCCGGTTGTCTGATAAACCATGCTTACGCATGGTTTCTTTGTGACTTTTTATATACTCATATTATACCATATTACATGGTTTCATTCAACATATTTAAAATCCAAATCAAATTCAGCAACAATTAATTTGACAAGCAATCAGAAAAATGGTAAAATGTTTTGCAAACCTTATGCTTTAAACACAGCATATATTATGAACACACATGAATAATAAACGGAGAGGTATTAAATGAATAAAAAGACACTTGCATGCCTTATGGCTTTGATTATTACAGTTTGTCTTGCCGGATGTTCGGCTGAACAGAAAAGCGGTAATGAGGCCGCAGAAAAAACAGAAGAAACTACTGCAGTTTCAGAAACGACTGAGGAATCAGTAACAGAAGCACCGGAATTAGAAACTACTGTTCCGGAAACCACAGTAACCACTTCAGAAGAAACAACCACACCGGATATAACTGAAATAACTGTTACACTTGAAGATAAATCCGGGTTAATGAGCGGTGTGGCTGAGACTATGGCTCCAGTATCTGATGGAAACGGAGTAAAATTCACGGTCATACAGGAAGACGGAAACGTAGTGGAAGTAACCGATTCAGAAGAAACACTGAAAATGCTTGAATTACTTGGCGAACGAGTAAGAGTCGGTGAAGAAAACTTTGGGTTTATTGATATTCCCGTAGACTGGGATTATAAATCAAAATACGAATTAAACGGAACTGAGTATCTCAGATTCGGTAGTCATGATGAAACACAGATGTTTACAATGAACAAATGCCCTGACGAATCGGCAATGGATATGGCAAATCAAGTATATGATTCTGTTGAAGCCGCAAAAGAATTAGGTTTTGAGATAGTAGAAAGCAAAACAACCTGGATGATGGGTAAAAAAGCGTACCGCATCGATTACACTACAGGTAAGGGTAACCCGCTAAGGGCTGCATATGTCATTGAAACAGGTGAAAACGAATGCTACCTACTTCAGGTAATGTATACTGACCCAGCTGTTTTCAAACTTGTCAGCACCTACGATACAGATAAATAATCACGAATACACTGAGTATAATGTATTCATGTCGGTAATATCTTTAACCCGGGCGAATTTCCGCCCGGTTTTTTATTATACTTTGAAACTGCTGAAACAAAAAAAGATACGTCATTGCACAAGACTTCATCAACATTTATCAACATTCATTTATTTTGTGACAATTATTGATTGAAAAACTGCCGCATATATGTTATAATATAAATTTGCAAGGGAGGAATGATATGACCCTACAACAGCTTAAATATGTTATAACTATCGCCGAAACTGGTTCAATCACAACAGCGGCACAGCGGCTTTTTATTGCACAGCCGAGTCTGTCAAAATCGGTTGCGGAACTTGAAAAGGAAATGGGAATAACGATATTCAACAGAAGCAACAGAGGTGTGTATCTTTCGGAAGACGGTACGAAATTTCTTTCGTATGCGAGACAGATCATCGAACAGACTGAGCTTCTTGAAAGTGAATACAAATCTTCTCCCCCGCCTAACAGAGCATTTGCAGTATCTTCACAGCACTATGCATTTGTGGTAAACGCCTTTGTGGCGCTGGTACGTGAATACGGACAGGATAAATATGAATTTTCGCTTCGTGAACTTAAGACGGCTGAGATCATAGAAGATGTACGCACTCACAGAAGCGACATAGGTGTTCTTTATCTGAGCAACTTCAACCGTGAAGTGATAAATCATATTTTACAGACCGAGGAACTTAAGTTCGAACCGCTCTTCAAGGCAAAGCCTCATGTGTTTGTAAGCAGGAACAATCCTCTTGTCGGCCGTGAATTCGTTACACTGGACGATATAAAGGACTTTCCGCGTCTGACATATGACCAGGGTGTAAAAAACTCGTTCTACTTTGCCGAAGAACTTCACATTACTGCCGAGAGTCCGAAAAACATAGTGGTTTCAGACCGTGCAACGCTGTTCAATCTGCTTATCGGTCTTGACGGATATACCATTTCATCAGGTGTCCTGAGCTCCGACCTTAACGGGGACAACATAGTATCGATTCCTCTTAAAAGCGACGAATACATGGAAATAGGTTATATTACAACTACTGACAGGCCGGTAAATGCGATAACTGAACGATATCTCGAACACCTGAAGGAATATATTGCAGGGTATTCTCTGACATAGCTTTTAGCTATGGCACTCCATGATTTTTATATATTAACACATTCCCGAGTAATATGATATAATTAGTACATTGAAAGAAATGATAACATATCATATAGATACGGAGGAAATTTGTTATGAAAACATCTATCATAGGATACCCAAGAATAGGCTGCCTTCGCGAACTCAAGTTTGCCAGCGAAAAATATTTCCGCGGCGAGATAACAGCTGCCGAACTTGAAAAGACAGCAAAGGAGATCAGAAGCTACAACCTTCAGTTACAGAAAAAAAGCGGTCTCGACTTCATCCCGTCAAATGACTTCTCATTCTACGACGGAATACTCGACACAGCTTTTCTTTTAAATGCTGTACCTGAAAGATATACATCACTCGGACTTTCCGCACTTGATACATACTTTGCAGCAGCAAGAGGATATCAGGGTGACAAGGGCGACGTTAAGGCTCTTGCAATGAAGAAGTGGTACAACACAAACTATCACTACATGGTAGCTGAGATAGATGACAGCACAGAAATAAAGCTTAACGGCACAAAGCCTTTCGATCTTTTTAAGGAAGCTCTTGACGCAGGCGTTAAGACAAAGCCGGTAGTTATCGGTGCTTTCACATTCCTTAAGCTTGCAAGATACAAGGGCACAAAGAAGGCTGCAGATTTTGTTAAGGAAACAGCAAAGGCTTACTCAGACCTTCTTAAGAAGTTTTCAGAACTCGGCGCCGAATGGATCCAGTTTGACGAACCTTCACTCGTAAAGGATCTCACGACAGAAGACATAAAGCTCTTTACCGATCTTTATAAGACAATTCTTGCAGACAAGGGTTCAGTTAAGGTCATAGCTCAGACATACTTCGGTGATGTACGTGACTGCTACAGTGAACTCTGCGGACTTGATTTCGACGGTATCGGCCTTGACTTCTATGAAGGAAAGAAATCACTGGAACTCGCCGAAAAGAACGGTTTCCCGAAGGGCAAGGTTCTTTTCGCCGGCGTTGTAAACGGCAAGAACATCTGGCGCAACAACTATGCAAAGACATTAAATATTTTAAATACATTAAAGAAGCAGGCATCTGAGATCGTGATCAGCACATCATGCTCACTTCTCCACGTTCCATGCACACTTGCAAACGAAACAAAGCTTGCAGAAAACGTAAAGAAGCACTTCTCATACGCTGAAGAAAAGCTCGGCGAACTTGCTGAACTTAAAACTATCGTTTCTTCTGCCGCTCCTGAAAACACAGAAGAATTCAAAAAGAACGCTGCTCTTCACGCAGAAACAAGAGAAGGCAGCAACCAGGCTGTAAAGAACAAGGTAGCAGCTCTTACAGAAAAGGATTTCGTAAGACTTCCTGCATTTGCAGATCGTGAAAAGATCCAGAAGGATCGCTTCAATCTCCCGCTCTTCCCTACTACAACTATCGGTTCATTCCCGCAGACAGCTGAAGTAAAATCAGCTCGTAAGCAGTTCAGAAACGGCGAACTCTCTGCTGAAAACTACGAAAAGTTCATCGAACAGAAGATCGCTGAATGCGTGGCTTTACAGGAAGAGATCGGTCTTGACGTACTCGTTCACGGCGAATTTGAACGTAACGACATGGTTGAATACTTCGGTGAATGCCTTGACGGATATATCTTCACAGAAAAGGCATGGGTTCAGTCATACGGTACAAGATGCGTTAAGCCGCCTGTAGTATGGGGCGACATTTCAAGAGCAAAGCCTATGACAGTAAGATGGTCTGTTTACGCACAGAGCCTTACAAAGAAGCCGATGAAGGGCATGCTCACTGGTCCTGTTACAATTCTCAACTGGTCATTCCCTCGTGAAGACATAACACTTAAGGAAAGTGCATTCCAGATCGCACTTGCTATCCGTGAAGAGGTTCTCGACCTTGAAGCAAACGGCATCAGCATCATCCAGGTCGATGAAGCTGCTCTCCGTGAAAAGCTTCCGCTCCGTAAGTCTGACTGGAAGGAAGATTATCTTGACTGGGCAATTCCTGCATTCCGTTATGTTCACAGCGGCTGCAGACCTGAAACACAGATCCACACACATATGTGCTACATCGAATTCGCTGATATAATCAAAGAGATCGACGACATGGATGCTGACGTTATCACATTTGAAGCATCAAGATCAGATCTTACTATACTTGACGTACTCAAGGAAAACAACTTCCGCACAGAAGTTGGTCCTGGCGTATACGACATACATTCACCAAGAGTTCCTTCAAAGGAAGAAATCATTGAAGCAGTCAGAAAGATGAAGGAACGTATTCCGGCTGAAAAGCTCTGGATAAATCCTGACTGCGGACTTAAAACGAGAGGAAATGCTGAAACTGTTCCAAGCCTTAAAAATCTTGTGGCAGCAGCATTAGAGGTTAGAAAATAAAAAATGAAAACTGCTGATATATTCAAAACAAAGACTGTATTCTCACTGGAAATTTTCCCGCCGAAGCCTGATGCTGACGAGAGCGTTATCTACAACACTCTCGACCAGCTCACAGATATCTCACCGGACTTCATAAGTGTTACTTACGGAGCCGGCGGCGGTAAAAACGGTGCAAAGACGATCCAGATAGCATCAGACATCAAGAACAAGTACCACGTTGAAAGTATTGCTCACATGCCTTGTATCAACATGACAAAGGATCAGGCTGCATCAATACTCGACAACATGGTTGCACACGGCATTGAAAATGTTCTCGCACTCAGAGGCGATATTCCTGAGGGAACAGTTTCACCGGGAGACTTCACTCATGCCGATGATCTTATCACATTCATTCAGGATAACTACGACCTGAACATCCTTGCTGCCTGCTATCCTGAAGTGCATCCGGAGAGTACTGGAGCTGTTGATGATCTTAAGTGGCTCAGACACAAGGTCGACTGCGGTGCTGATCATCTTATCTCACAGCTTTTCCTTGACAATGAATATTTCTTCAGCTTTCTCGAAAAGGCA
>JAGDDO010000148.1 GCA_017848205.1 Oscillospiraceae bacterium
AAGAGCTCTTGAACCTGTTATCCCGCCGGTTGAAGAATTCCCTTATGCATTCAGACTCGTTTCAGAAGTTCTTTCTTCAAACGGTTCAACATCACAGGGTTCTATCTGCGGTTCAACACTCGCACTCATGGATGCAGGTGTTCCGATCAAGGCTCCTGTAGCAGGTATCTCATGCGGTCTTATCACAAAGCCTGATTCAGATGACTTCATGACAATGGTAGATATCCAGGGTCTCGAAGACTTCTTCGGCGACATGGACTTTAAGGTTGGCGGTACTCACAAGGGTATCACAGCTATCCAGGTGGATATCAAGGTTGACGGTCTTACAATGCCTATCATCAGAGAAGCATTTGAAAAGACAAGAAAGGCTCGTATCTACATCCTCGACGAGATCATGCTCAAGGCTATTCCGCAGCCAAGAGAAACTGTAAATGAATACGCTCCTAAGATGGTACAGACAAAGATCCCTGTAGACAAGATCCGCGAAGTTATCGGACAGGGCGGCAAGGTTATCCAGAAGATCTCAGCTGAATGCGAAGTTAAGATCGACATTTCAGATGACGGTTCAGTATTCATCTCAGGTATCGACAAGAACAAGGTAGACAAGGCTCTCCAGATCGTAAGAACAATAGCTATGGACCCTGAAGTAGGTGCTATCTACAAGGGCAAGGTAGTAAGAATAATGCAGTTCGGTGCTTTCGTTGAGATCGCTCCGGGCAAGGACGGACTCGTTCACATCTCAAAGCTCGACAAGCAGAGAGTTGAAAAGGTGGAAGACGTTGTTTCCATCGGTGACGAAGTTGTTGTAAAGGTAATGGAAATTGACAGCCAGGGCAGAATCAACCTTTCAAGAAAGGATGCTCTTGCAGATATCGAGGCAAAGAATAACAAATAAAAATGAAGATCAGAATAAAACTTCTTCCAGTACTGATGGCGGCTGCACTTGCATTTGCAGGTACAGCGTGTCAGTCTGACGGATCAGACGACAGTGCGGGAAGCGGGATAGTTCAGAACGGGGAAAGCATTGCATCTCCTGATGAAGGAAATGCAGCAGAGGGGTTTGAGACATTAAACGACATCCGTGAGATACCGTCGGGAGCGGGTACTGCTCCTGCGGGCACGGAGTTTATCGATAACAAATGGGCAGCATTTCTTGTAAGTCCTGCACTTCCGGCTTATGATACAGCTGAAAAGGGAGAAGCGATACTTAAGGTGCTCAGCACTGACAGTGTTATAGGAAATGTGGCTCTTGCATCACTGAATGCGCCTGCACCGGCTCCGACAACAGCGTACGGTGCCGAAGTCATAACAGCCGGCGGTCCTGTGGCAGAAGCATCACTTGCTCACGGAAGATTGTCAGAAGTACCTGAGTCGTTCCTTAACGCACTTTCAGCAGACATGAAGGGTGCTATCGGTCTTGAGTACGGCGATCACGACGGCGGTGCCGGAATGGGATACAGAACATTCTATCAGGCATCCTACGATGTTACAACAGGCGGTCTGCAGGTGAATCAGGAGAACGGATACTGGGCACGTACACTCGGCGCCTATTCCGAACACTGTGCAGGTCTGGCAGTTGACTTCAACATTTCCTACAACAGCAGTGAATTCATTGAATCGACAGGTGCGGTAAACCGCGAGGGAACTGCAGCGGCTAACAAGGAATTTACCTGGCTTGCCGACAATGCCCACAAGTACGGTTTCATCTGGCGCTACAAGATCGACGGAGACACAACTTCCGCAACCGGACAGCGTACCGGTACGATCTACGAAGGCTGGCACTGGAGATTCGTAGGCGTGTACAACGCAACAAAGTTCTGGGAAAAATGTGCAGCCGACACTGACGGCGACGGAGTCCTCGACAAGGGTTACATGACAAATGACAACTATGTCTGGGAAGATTACTATAACGAATATATAGCAAACGATCCGTCCTATCCGCACAGCGAATACGAAGCTCTGACAAGTTTCTACAATTCCGAAGCGGGTAACAAGTGTACTCACGAAGAATATATTTTCAGATAAAATAATAAAGGCGGGAGCATAGAGCTTCCGCCTTTTTGCTATATTTATCATGGATTGGTTAATTCAGCACGGATTTGTGAAAGTTCATTTTTTGATATGCCGGAGTAGCGCAGAATAAGATCATCAGCCATTCCGTCACCAATCATGCTGCGAGCAACTTCATATCCTTTTCTGGAAATGCCTTCGTTTATTCCTTCTTTGCGTCCTTTTTCAAGACCGTTTTCAAATCCGTCTTCATAACCATCGGCTCTTTCTTCAGCGAGAGTACGGGCTTCATCATATTCAGTAAGACACATAATCTTCACCTCAGCTTTGTTTTTAAGGAGAAAAGGTTTGATAAGTGCGTCATCATCCATTTGATCAAGCGCAGCATCAATAGCCTTTTCAAGTGATTTCATCTTTTTCTGATTATTCCGGATAGCATCGACAAACCACGAGTATTCCTTCAGTGGTCTGCAAGCGTCCAGAAGTTCTTTGTTGTGACCGTAGTTGATATTGATCATGGTCACTTTAATTTCAATATCCGTATCGGTTCCTCCAAAAGCGTCTGACAGTTTAAGAACCATTTTATCTTCTTTATTGTCAGGACCATTATAGAAGCAGATGCATTTTGGAGCAGGCGCTTTCTGTAACCTTGAACTGAAACGGTAAAAGTTCTTTGTTGTTTCAACGAAATTAGCATAGATCATACCAGCGTAGATAAGAAAACGTATCGGCATATTTGGATTGAACTTTGACTGCTGTTCATAAAGATTCATATAGTCTTCAACCAGAAATGAAACATCGTTTTTCATTCCCAGGTACAGAACATCGTCAATAGTTGTAAACTCGATGTCATCAGCGTTTTCGTAATGAGAACCATTGACTGCGTTATAAAGACTTAGTGTCCATTCCTTGTTTTCAGGATTGCCAAAGATCATTTTGAACAGTCTGTCCTTATACTTGTCATTTACTACAGTTGAGGGGATCAGATCTTCCAGACCAAGTTCCTTTAATCCGTTGATTTGCTTTTCAGTGAGTTCTTTCATCATTTATTCCTCTTTAATTATACAGTATAGTACCGGTGTTTTCAATACTGTATATTTGTACTTTTCTATAGTTTATGGATTGTCAAGAACATTCTTGTAAAACATATTATACCACAACAATTTATGATTGTCAATAAAATCCCCAAGAAAACAATGGAATTCTCTGAATAAAAACGTATTAAATTGATTTTATGTTCACTATATTTAACGGCGCAGCCTATTAATTGTGTTGTTTTTTAAATCCCCATTTTTTATCACACGAAAAAATTACACAAAAAAGTATTGATTTCTGATCGGTTTTATGGTATAATTTTAAAGACAATTTTTTACAGACTAAAAGATGCCCCATCACAGCATCTTTTTCGGGAAGGAATGAGTAAACCAATGAAAATCGATCTGCACTGTCATAC
>JAGDDO010000149.1 GCA_017848205.1 Oscillospiraceae bacterium
GACTTAAGCGCATTTCCGGTATAGCGAAAAAGTATGGAGGACGTACTGATAAATCCACTGAGGACGGCATTTTTGCAGTATCAGTGCTGCTAATGAAGTGATCAATCTGAATAGTATTTGTTATCCGCTCCGTATACTGCTTACAGAAAGCAGTCTGCGGAGTTTTTGTTTAGCCTTGTACTGATAATCGGATTATGGTATAATATCACTGAAATGAAGTAAAGTGCATTATGTACCCAAAAAATCGGTTCCCTTAGTAGTGTCAGTACTGAGTGAACCTTTTTTATGTTTAGTTTTAATGTTAATAACATTTAGGTGTTTTCATATTGAAATTCTGTTTTCGTGTCAGTTACTGTTGCTTAAAACCCGTAAAAATGATATACTTAAAAGAACAGAGCGTAAAATTTGAAAAAGGAACCAGCCGGAAAGGAGAAAATGATATGTCTCGTGGAATAGGAACAGGAGTGCAAAGTTTCAGTAAACTTATAGAGGAAAAGTGTTTTTTAGTAGATAAAACAAAGTTTATAAAGGACTGGTGGACAACAAAGGATGAAGTCACTCTCATCACACGTCCGCGTCGTTTCGGAAAAACACTTAACATGAGCATGCTCGAATGTTTCTTCAGTCCGGAATATGCAGGCAGAGCGGATCTTTTTGAAGGCCTTCATGTCTGGAATGATGCAGAAATGAGAGAGCTGCAGGGGAACTGGCCTGTGCTTTTCATCACTATGGCCAAAATAAAAGGAACTAACTATGATGATTTTCTGAATCAGATGAATTCTTCGATGTTATCGCTGTATTCATATTACGAGAAATTAGTGAATGAAAGCGAAATAATACCATCTATAAAAAAAGAACAGTTCACTATGATGTACAGGAAAATGATCCATGTACTTGTTAAGAAAGATGATGAGAAGCCAGACAAGGAGATGCTTACACAGGGAGTTGCTTTTCTTTCGGAATTACTATCTGTCCACTACGGAAAGAAAGTGATCATACTTCTGGATGAATATGATACGCCGATGGTTGAATCATATGTAAAGAATTACTGGGATGAAGTTGTGTCTTTCATGCGTACATTTTTCAATACAACATTCAAAAGTAATCCGTACATGTACCGCAGTGTGCTGACAGGAATAACAAGAGTCAGCAAAGAGTCTCTTTTCTCTGATTTCAATAATATCGAGATCTGTACGCTTTCAGCCGTAAAATATCAGGAATATTTCGGGTTTACCGAAGAAGAAGTATTTGAAGCGATGGATGAATACGGGCTTACCAACAAGGATGAAGTGAAATACTGGTATGACGGATTTACAATTGGTGATCTGAAGGATATCTATAACCCGTGGTCGGTTACAAATTTTCTAGGCAAGAAAAAATTTGCGCCTTACTGGGCAAATACAAGTTCCAATAAACTTGTCAGTGATCTTCTGCGCGAAGGAGATGCAGAACTTAAGAGTGATTTTGAATATCTTCTATGTGGAGGAACAGTAACAAAGCAGATAAATGAAGAACTTGTATACAGCGACCTTGATGAAGATGAGAACGCAGTCTGGAGTCTGCTTGCAGCGAGCGGATATCTGAAAATTGAATCTCGTGATGATGAAGAATATGAGCTGAAAATGGTGAATTATGAAACAGTTAAAATGTTCCGCGGCCTTATTTCAAAGTGGTTCAGGAAAGGAAACAGCTACAGTAATTTTCTCAAGGCACTTCTTCAAAATGACCTTGACTACATGAATAAATTCATGAACGACTTAACAGTATCAATGTTCAGTTCATTCGATACAGGAAAGAAGCCGTCAGAGGAGGCAGAACCGGAACGTTTCTATCACGGTTTTGTTCTTGGTCTGCTTGTTGACCTTCGTGACAGATATGCAGTAACATCCAACCGTGAAAGCGGATTCGGAAGATATGATGTACTGCTTGAACCGCTTGACAAAGAAAAAGATGATGCAATGATATTTGAATTCAAGGTCATAAACAAAAGAAAAGGCGAAAATGGTCTTGAAGATACAGTAGCAGCAGCACTGAAGCAGATAGAGGATAAGAAGTACGAGCAGATACTGCTCGACAA
>JAGDDO010000150.1 GCA_017848205.1 Oscillospiraceae bacterium
AAACGAGCTGTTTGATGAGTGGGCTGAACTTTCAGAAACACTGCAGTAAAAAATATACAAGGAAATACAGGAGGAAATACAATGGATATAAACCAGGTGCTTGCGGAGGAATTCAAGCTTCGCAGGGAACAAATCGATAACACTATTGCACTTTTTGATGACGGAAAGACCATTCCTTTCGTTGCACGATACAGAAAGGAAGTTACAGGTTCACTTGATGACCAGATACTTCGTGAGATCTTTGACCGAATGACTTATCTGCGCAATCTTGAAAAGAGAAAGGAAGAGATAATCGGACTTATCGACGAGCAGGGCAAGCTTACTGACGAACTCCGTCAGACTATCAGCAATGCACGTACTCTCGTTGAAGCCGAGGACCTTTACCGTCCGTACAAGCCGAAGAGAAAAACAAGAGCCGGCATTGCCAAGGAAAAGGGACTGGAACCTCTGGCTGAGTTTATCATGGCTCAGAACAAGGGCGCCGATCCGAATGCCGAGGCTGCAAAATTTGTTGATGCCGAAAAGGGCGTTGAAACAGTGGAAGATGCACTTGCCGGTGCTTCGGATATCATAGCTGAAAACATTTCAGATGACGCTGAACTCCGAAAGATGCTCCGTTCATATTTCCTTAAGAACGGTATCATAGTTTCAAAGGCTGCCGATGAAAATGCAGAGAGCGTTTACGAAAACTACTACGATTTTTCCGAACCTGTTGCAAAGACTGCAAACCACAGAATACTTGCGCTTGACCGCGGTGAAAAGGAAGACTTCCTTAAGGTGAGCATCGCTGCACCGGATGACTCACCGGCTGCAATGTGTGCAAACAGGTATGTAAAGAACCAGAGCGCTTCCGCTTCAATAGTTGAAGCAGCTGCCGATGACAGCTACAAAAGACTTATTTTCCCGTCCATCGAACGTGAAATAAGATCAGTGCTTTCAGAAAATGCACAGGAGCAGGCAATTAAGGTATTTGCTGAAAACCTAAGACAGCTCCTTCTTCAGCCGCCTATCAAGAATACAGTCACACTCGGACTTGATCCTGGTTTCAGAACAGGATGCAAGGTGGCAGTCGTTGATCATACAGGAAAGGTACTCTACACGGACGTAGTCCACATCTCAATGGGTTCTGCCGACAGGATCGAAAAGGAAAAGCAGAAGCTCAAGAGAATTATCGTAAACCAGAAGGTAAATACAATAGCTATAGGAAACGGTACTGCATCAAGAGAATCAGAAGCTGCAGTTGCCGCTATAATCAAGGATCTTGACCAGAAGGTAAGCTACATGGTCGTAAGCGAGGCGGGAGCTTCGGTTTACTCAGCTTCAAAGCTTGCTGCTGAGGAATTTCCTGACTACGACGTTTCACTCAGAAGTGCGGTTTCCATCGCAAGAAGACTTCAGGATCCGCTTGCTGAACTTGTAAAGATCGAGCCGAAGGCTATCGGTGTTGGTCAGTATCAGCACGACATGCCGAAGGCGAGACTTAATGAGGCGCTCGGCGGTGTGGTTGAATCATGTGTAAACTCAGTAGGTGTTGATCTCAATACATCTTCACACTCGCTTCTTTCGTACGTTGCCGGCATCAATGCATCAATTGCAAAGAACATTGTTGCTTACCGTGAGGAAAACGGTGAGTTCACCGACAGAAAGCAGCTTCTCAAGGTTCCGAAGCTCGGTCAGAAGGCCTTCGAACAGTGTGCCGGATTCTTACGAGTACGTAACGGAAAGAATCCTCTGGACAACACTGCAGTACATCCGGAAAGCTACGACGCTGCTATGAAGCTTATCGAAGAATGCGGTTTCAGCCTTGCTGACATAAAGGCCGGCAAGTCAGGTGACATAAAGTCAAGAGCAGACAAGATAGGAATTTCTGCTATCAGCAAAAAGCTTGACATCGGCGTTCCTACACTTAAGGATATCGTATCAGAACTTCAGAAGCCGGGACGCGACCTTCGTGACGAGCTTCCGCCTCCGCTCATGAGAAGCGGTGACATCATGGAGATCACCGATCTTAAGGAAGGCATGGAGTTCATGGGCACGGTAAGAAACGTCATCGACTTCGGTGTTTTCGTCGATATCGGCGTTCACGAAGACGGTCTTGTTCACATTTCACAGATCTGTGACCGCTATATAAAGCATCCTCTTGAAGCAGTAAAAGTCGGGGAAGTTGTCAAGGTAAGAGTTCTTGGCGTAGATGTCAAAAAGAAACGCATAAGTCTTACAATGAGACTTGGCAAATGACGTTGACAAAGGATTTTATACGTGTTATAATTTTTTATAGAGGGATAACTCTATGGAAATTCAAAAGAAAAACAACAAAAATTCGGGGGACATGAGAAAATGTTCAGGAGAAATATAGCGATAGCTTTTCTTGTTTTTATGGTTCTTGCGGTGTTTACGACAGCCATCTGGTTTATTCTTCCGCATGACGGCAAGAAAAACAAAGACAGTAATACCGGAACCAGTTCTTCACAGCCGATGATGAAAATATCGGATATAATAGGTGAAGCGGTTTACATGGGTTCGTACAGTTCAGATACAGAAATATACGCTGAAGAACCTTTTGCAGCAAAAGATACACTTCGAAGAGCTCTGGCAAAGTCATCAGGTCTTTCTGATACTGCCACAGTGATGATCGAAAGCTACAATTTTGATGACCTCAGTGTCGTGTTCGATGACGGACGTACAATGCGTACACTTGAACAGCCGGGCATAGGAAATGTTATGATAGTCGCTTCAATACCGAAGATAAACGGCGACATTTTCTACGCTTACAACGTTCAGATAAGTGTAAAGGAATCACGTACACCAAAGAACACTGAGGTATCCGGAGTAACTGACGGGGTAACTACCTCAGTCGGATTCACTGCCGCACCTTCGTGGAACTGGAAGTGGGAAGAAGAGGAAGAAACTGCAGCGGTTACTACAAAAAAAACGTGGTCAGCGCCTAAAACTACTACAGCAGCGGCAGGAGCTTCCGTGAAGCCGTCGGTTACAGCAAAGGTGACTGCAGCAGCAGTTCCTGTAACTGAAGCACCGTCGGTAAACCCGGTAACAGAAGCACCTGCACCTTCAGTTGAACCGGATCCTCCGTCTGTTGAACCTTCCGTTC
>JAGDDO010000151.1 GCA_017848205.1 Oscillospiraceae bacterium
ATAGATGAAAATCTTTTTGTAAAGAAATACAAACTTGCCCTTCCTAAAGAATCTGAACTTACAAAGTGGCTTAAGAAGGAAGTAAAAAATATTGGGGGCAATAAATGAACAAAGAAATTGCAATCTTCAGCACTGACAAAGAAACTATAAATGTTGAAGTTCTCTTTGAAGATGAAACCGTATGGCTGACACAAGACCAGATGGCAACTTTGTTTGAAAAGGCAAAGTCTACTATCAACGAGCATATAAAGTATATTTTTGAAGAAGGCGAATTGGAAAAATCTATGGTTGTTCGGAATTTCCGAATTACCACAAAGCATGGAGCAATAGAAGGAAAAACACAGACTCACGATGTTCTTTACTACAACCTTGATGTCATAATTTCTGTAGGTTATCGGGTAAAATCAATCCGTGGTACTCAGTTCCGCCAGTGGGCAACGAAACGCCTTAATGAATATATCCGTAAAGGCTTTACTCTGGACGACAACCGCCTAAAGCAGCTTGGTGGCGGTGATTACTGGAAAGAACTTATGACACGAATCCGCGACATTCGTGCCAGTGAAAAAGTATTCTACCGTCAGGTACTCGATATCTACGCAACGAGTATTGATTACAATCCTCGCTCTGATACTTCAATTCAGTTTTTCAAGAAAGTGAAGAACAAAATACATTTTGCCGTGCACGGCCAGACCGCTGCAGAAGTAATTTACAGTCGTGCTGATGCGGAAAAAGAATTCATGGGCCTAAAGAGTTTTGAAGGAAATCGTCCTCATCTAAAGGATGCAGTAATTGCCAAGAACTATCTTGACGAAAAAGAACTCCGCGCTATGGGTCAGATTGTAAGCGGATATCTTGATTTTGCAGAGCGTCAGGCTGAACGGGAAATACCAATGACAATGAAAGACTGGGCTGAGCATCTTGATAAGATTTTAACAATGAGCGGTGAAAAACTACTTGAAGGCAATGGCAGTGTCAGTCATGCTGCAGCAATGGATAAGGTTGAACAGGAATATAAGAAATATAAAAACAACACACTCAGCGATCCTGAAAAAGATTATCTTGATGCGATTGAAAGTCTGGCTAAAATCAAATAAGAAATAAGAGGCCTATCTGCAAACGAAATAGCAATAAAAACAGGTCACAGTTTAAACATTCAAACTGTGACCTGTTGATTAAGGTCCCGCCCCGTCTTACGACGCGCCGAGGTTATTGATAGTGCGCCTGCCAGCGCACGGAGAAAACGGTAGTATTCACCCTTGCCGTCCGGTTGCCGCATTATCCGAAATATGCTATACTTAAATAAGGCGACAAAACCGCAGAGATACATCAGGAGACAAGGAATATGGCATACAATAAAGAAATACATGCACGTGAAGTAGTATACTGCTTATCAGGAATTTTTGCAGGTATATCGGTTAAGTATTTTACAAGCAAGGTACTATTGCATGAGACCTTCTTTAACGGTAAGGATGATATAAGTGATGCTGTTTTTTGGATTATTGCTTTTATCGGTTGTCTTGCAGCTCCGTTTATTGATGACCATCTGCAGCAATACAAGTATTATTCAAATTACAGTAAGATCAGAAAAACGGAGAACATCATCGTAGGTTCAATCAATTTTATTTTTGCTGTTCTTCTGGTGTATTCTGTTTTGTATAAATGATGGAGCAAATATCGGAAATCTTTTATTATACTACAGAGAATTTTAAATAGAGGAGAATGTATGAAAACCAAAATCCAATCCGGAAAAAAGATAAAAGTTATAGTTTTACTGATAATATTCGTGGCTATCCCTGCATTACTGTATATAGGAATGTTTGTTCCGTTTTACAAAGATATACCTGATAATTACAAGAGCAGTTTTCATTCATATGATGAGGCACTTGCTTATGCACGTACTATAGATCCGGATGCGGAAGTAGAAAAGGAATATGAAGATATTAAGGAAAAATACAGTTCAAGACGTGTATGGCATGCAAAAATTAATGCTACCGAATGTGAAGTCCTTAGTTTAGCTCATTCATTTTCCGGAGATGTCCTGATTCCGACTTTTCTTACAATGGATAGTTGGTTTCCGAAGGACTATTATGGCATGAGAACGGATTATTATGACTCCGAAATTCCGGAAATAGTTGAAAAATATCCTGAACTCGGAAAACTGGATACGGTTGTTTATGGAAGTATGTATTCTGAACTTGAGTACGATGAGATGACAACAGATAAATTTAAAGAAATATGGAATGCATATACAAGTGTACTTGATGAGATACACAGATATAATCCGTATGTTAAATTTACCGTTAGGTGCGATGAGAAAGATGACGATAATTATGTAAGCGAATATTGTATTTTTGAACCAACTGAGAAAGAATATAAATCGGTTTACAATAATATCGTTATTGATAATGTTCTGAAAAATCATTCTTACAGGGACGGTACTGCTCCAAGGGATGATCCTGAAGATATATGGGCTTCAAAAGATTTTTTCACTGATCCTTCAGATGAAAACGCAATAACTTCCGAAAAACTTAAAGCCCTCTGGGAGGAATATAAAGTCGTTTATGCAGAACTTCATAAAGAATCACCATACATAAAAAGTCATAAACTTCAGATCCGTCTGAATGAAAAAAAGGAAACCTATAGCACTGTAGTCGGTTATTATTAATTTACTGATACTGATGAAAAGACATATGAAAGAGTATGCAGGGAAATGGAGAAATATCTCGACTGATAAGCGTTGATAATAAAAAACAGGTCACAGTTTAAACATTCAGACTGTGACCTGTTGAATTTTTACATTTTCAAAAATGAACTTATCTTCTGTTCTTCATTTTGTACTTCCAGTGATTTATTCTCATCTTTGCTCTTACGAAAAATGCTTCGCCGAAGAAGAGGAGGAAGTTTATTACTGAGAGCAGGATGGCTATTTTTCCGGAAAAGCCTGAAAATATGAAGGAGAACAGGATCAGTGCTGCATCGACATATGCCAGGTATTTTATCTTTACCGGAATAAAGAAGAAAAGGAGTATCGGCATATCAGGTGCGATTACTGCAAATGCAAGGAACATGGTAAGCATCATGTAGTAGTTGTCTGCAGTTCCGGTGATGAATCCGGCGATTATCGCTCCAAGCAGTGATGTGAAAAAATACAGGTTGAAGCGGAATGATCCCCAGTTGTTTTCCAGAACATCTCCTATCATCCAGTAGAAGTACATGGCGAAGATGAAGAAAAACGGGCTGTACGTTACCGGCTCAAAAACGAAAGAAACCAATCGCCATATCTGGCCGTGCATTATCAGCTCACGGTTGAAACTGATGTAAGGGGAGAGGGGTTCCTTTCCCATCATCGGACAAACGATCGCATCCATTATAAATACTATCACCATTCCGAATATTACATAGCCCATAAGGCCGGGAATATAGTATTTCCGGAATCTGCGTTCGATTCTGTTCAATATCTGTTCTGTTTTCATTAAATCAGATCGTCTCCTTTACGCTGCGCTTTTATAAATTCGGTAAATCCGCGCAGATCATCTGCTGCAATGTCAGCAGTTTCAGAAGTTTTCTTCCAGTCTGCATTTCCGCTGTCAAATATGGCTGCCGTGAAAAATCCTGCACCTTTTGCCGATTCGATACAGTGAAGTGCATCATCGACAACTGCAGTGCTTTCTTTTTCGGTTCCGAGCAGAGCACATACCTTTCCGAAGAATTCCGGATCGTCTTTCTTTATTCCGTTTTCCTCGCAGGTGTATATGAATTTAAACCGGTCATATATTCCGAAACGTTTTAATATTGTGTCCGTCAGTGTCCGGTAGTTTGCCGTGGCAATGCAGTACGGTATGCCGAAACGGTCGAGTGTGTCAAGAGTTTCAGTGACATATGGTTTCAGCGGGATTGAAGTCGCGTATTCGTCCATAACCATTTCCTCGATACGGTCGGTTATCTTCTGCGGTTCCATGTTTACGCCGAGATCAATAAAGTAACGGGCGCATTCCTCCATGCTGAGCGTTTTCATTACATCCGAGATCCCCGGAGGCGGATCGATGCCGTTTTCCTTCAGGAATCTGCGGTCGCATTCTGACCAGCTTCCCATGGAATCGATGAGTGTCCCGTCCATATCAAATATTACGCCTTTTATCATAACTGCGTTTCAGTTCATATCGGAATGTTGAGATTTTCCGAAAGGCTGTTTGTGAGCGTGTGGATAACGCTTACCTTTGCACGGTAATCAGTTCCGATAGGATCAGGTCTGTCCATTGCGAGATTGTATATGTCAGTCGAGAAGGATTCGAGTTCGGCGAGCCTCTTGGCTACTGCGTTTATCTCGCTGAGTCTTGCGAGTGAAGTTGCCATCGGCATGCGTGACTTTTCCTTTGCTATGTGGAGGATATCGGTTCCGCGTTCGTTTACAGCAAGTATTCTTGCGTATACCGGCGGAGTCTTCAGGTCGTCGGTTGTTATGCCGAGCAGTGCACAGAGAATTATTCTTCTTATTCTTGCAAGAGTGTATCTCTTGTTCTTTATCATGTCCATCATTTCCGAGACGCTTGAAGCTGTTCTTGCTTCGAAAATACGGTTTTCAAGGCCCTGTGCCACATCAGGGACCTCACGCAGCCTTGCCGGTGAGTTTGTTCTCATGCAGTACATTATTGCCTTTTCAAGATTGGCCATTGAAGCGTACTTGCCGTTCTTTACTGCCTGTGACAGAGTTTCGAACATGTCTTCAGGCATAAGGTCGGAATAGTTGATGTCTGTAACGTTCTGTCTGATGAATGAGGCACTTGCGAAATTCTCCTTGACGTTCAGGTCGTCATGACCTGCGTTCTTTCTTTTAATGGTAAACGGAACGATCTTGGAGTTGAGATTTGAGATAGCCTTGATGTACTCGATAGCAAGAACGTTGTTTGCATTTGATACTTCAAGAAGATCGCTCATAGCCTTGCCGTAGTTCTTTTCAACAAGAGCCTGTACGGCGGCAGGGAATGAAGCTCCGTTGTCAAGCATGAATTTCAGTTCAGGAGTATCTGCCACTTTGATAGTCGCATGTGCTGCATCGATGAGTTTTTCGAGGTCTCCGCATTCGCTTCCGAATGAAAGTTCGTCAACACATCCGATTGAATTGAAAATATACATTGCTGCTCTTGCAAAGCCTTCCGCACTCTGAAGAACATATGGAACAGGAAGTTCAAGAACAAGATCGACACCGTTCTGAACAGCTACTCTTGCTCTTTCGAATTTATCCATGATCGCTACGTCGCCGCGCTGAACAAAGTTTCCGCTCATTACAGCTACGATGTGTGTTGCCCCGTTTTCTCTTGTTTTTCTGATATGATATTTGTGTCCGTTGTGAAAAGGATTGTATTCACAAACTATACCTGCAACCTTCATCAGATCGCCCTCCCGATAAAATACTGTACATTTTATTATAACACAAATTGCATGTAGTGTAAATACTTAAGGATAGAGTTCGGATTTGTTTAAAAAGCAGATTTTACAGAAAAAGACTTGAAAAACGGACTGATAAGGTATATAATTAATAATTGGATTTTTGTTTGATAACATAAATGAAATCAAAATATTTAAATTCTGAAAGGAACGGAAATAATGAAAATTTTAGTAATCAATGCCGGAAGCTCATCACTCAAGTATCAGCTTATCGATATGACTGACGAATCAGTTATTGCAAAGGGTAACTGTGACAGAATCGGTATCGGCGGTCACATTTCACATAAAACATTTGACGGAAGAACAGTTGACACAGACTGTAATTTCCCGACACACACAGAAGCTTTTGAAAAGCTCGTTGAAGTTCTCACAACAGGCGACGCTTCAGTAATCAAGTCAATGGACGAGATCTCAGCAGTAGGTCACAGAATCGTGCAGGGTGCTGAAGTATTCTCAAAGACATGCATCGCAACAGACGAAGTTATCGACCAGATCGACGGACTTGCTGATCTTGCGCCTGTTCACAACCACGCTCACGCACTTGCACTCCGTGCATGTAAGAAGGTTATCCCTGCTGACGTTAAGCAGGTAGTAGTATTCGATACAGGTTTCCACCAGACAATGCCGGCAAAAGCGTACATGTACGGTGTTCCTTATGAATGCTACAAGGATCTCCACGTTCGTAAGTACGGCTTCCACGGTACATCACACCGTTTCGTAACTGCAAAGCTTGCTGAAACACTCGGCAAGAAGCCAGAAGATCTCAAGATCGTTTCATGCCACCTCGGCAACGGTTCATCAATCACAGCAGTAAACGCAGGCAAGTCAGTTGATACAACAATGGGCTTCACACCGCTCGACGGTCTCATCATGGGTACAAGATCAGGTGCTATCGACGCTTCTGCAGTTACATACATCATGAACAAGCTCGGCCTTTCAGCTTCTGAAATGAGCGATTACCTCAACAAGAAGTCAGGTTTCCTCGGCCTTTCAGGCGTTTCAAGCGACAACCGTGACATCCAGAAGGCTGTAAACGAAGGCAATGAAAGAGCAAAGATCACATCAGAAATGCTCACATACCAGATCAAGAAGTACATCGGTTCATTCGCAGCAGCAATGAACGGTCTTGACGCTGTTATCTTCACAGGCGGTATCGGTGAAAACGCTCCTGAAGTACGTGAAGGCGCATGCGAAGACATGAGCTTCTTCGGCATCGAGATCGACAAGGAACTCAACAAGTGCCGCGGCGAACTCAAGAAGATCTCAACAGAGGCTTCAAAGGTTCAGGTATGGGTTGTTCCTACAAACGAAGAACTTCTCATCGCAAGAGATACACTTGAACTTGTTAAATAATAGGAATTAAATCCCTCACCCCCCCTGCCCCCCTCTCCGGAGGAGAGGGGGTGAGCATAAATGTTCAGCTTTGCTCTCCTGAGGAGAGCTTATTTCCTTGATGCTTAACTGAATATAATAATGCAATGTCGCATTCCTCTTTTTATCGGGGGAGTGCGGCATTTTTTATTTGCAGCGGGGAATGACCGTCTGCGGCGATTTAATGTACACTATGACAGGGTATTGAGGGTAATTCAGTATTGCATATTTTTGAGTATTATAGTATAATTATTAAGAGTTAAAATTGATTCTGACACGGTTACCGGAGGGTGCTTTTATGTGTGGATATGTAGGTTTTACCAACACGGTGGACAATGCGAATGTTGTCCTTAAGAAAATGATGGAAAGGATCAGGCACCGCGGACCTGACGGCGAGGGACAGTATATAGATGACGGGATCGCGCTGGGACACAGACGACTCAGTATCATCGACCTTGATGCCGGAGCACAGCCGATGTACAATGAGGACGGATCGCTTGTCATTGTGTTCAACGGCGAAATATATAACTACAAGGAAATAAGAGAGAAACTTGTATCGGCAGGTCACACGTTTTCGACCAATTCAGATACCGAAGTTCTTATTCACGGTTATGAGGAATACGGAAAGGATCTTCTGCCGAAACTCAGAGGCATGTTTTCATTTGTTATCTGGAACAAGAAGAAAAAGGAACTCTTCGGCGCAAGGGACTTTTTCGGAATAAAGCCTCTCTACTATGCGGAAATGGACGGAGCATTCATCTTCGGCTCCGAGATAAAAAGCTTTCTCGAACATCCTTCCTTTAAAAAGGAGCTTAATGAGACTGCACTGGAAAACTATCTTACATTCCAGTATTCACCGGCGGAAGAAACATTCTTCAACGGTGTTTTCAGACTTCCTCCTGCACATTACTTCATTAAGAATTCAGAAGGATTCAGACGTGAACGCTACTGGGAGATCAACTTCGATGCCGATGAAAAACCTGAACTCGATGAGTGGGTGAATAAGATCTCAGACGTTATGCACGACTCTGTGGAAGCCCACAAGGTAAGTGACGTTGAAGTAGGAAGCTTTCTTTCAAGCGGCGTCGATTCAAGCTACGTTGCCGCAATAGCAAACGTTGACAAGACATTTACAGTCGGATTCGGTACCGACGAACGATATAACGAAATAGGCTGGGCCAAGAACTTTTCGAAGGCTATCGGAAAGGAAAACACCAGCAAGGTCATCACACCTGAGGAGTACTGGGACATTCTTCCGAAGATCCAGTACCACATGGACGAACCGCTTGCGGATCCTTCGGCAGTTGCACTTTACTTTGTATGCAATATTGCCTCGGAAAAGCTTAAGGTAGTTCTTTCGGGCGAAGGTGCGGATGAGATATTCGGCGGTTACAACGTCTACAGCGAGCCGGGCGGAACGGTCTATGACAAAGTTCCTATGGGCATCAGAAAAGAGATAGGAAAGCTCTGCAGCAAACTTCCTTCGCGCCGCGGACTTAATTTCTTCATCAGAAAAGGAAAGACCATTGAGGAACGTTTCATAGGAAATGCCTACATGTTCACGCCTGCTGAAAGAAAGGCTCTTCTTGCAGTAAAGACAGATGCGCCGCTGCCTCAGGCTCTTACCGCGCCTTACTATGACAGGGTAAGAGACAAGGACGACGTTACCAAGATGCAGTACCTCGACCTTCACATGTGGATGGCGGGTGACATACTCCTTAAGGCGGACCGCATGAGCATGGCAAATTCCCTCGAGCTCCGCGTGCCTTTCCTCGATAAGGAAGTTATGAAGCTTGCCGAAAAGATCCCGACAAGGTACAGGGTGACAAGAAAAGAATATACCGACGAAAAGACAAAGTACATCACCAAGTATGCCATGAGAAAGGCGGCCAAGAAAGATACTCCGCCTCAGACCTCAAAGACGGCAGCCAAGAAGAAGCTGGGATTCCCGGTTCCTATAAGAGTTTGGCTCCGCGAGGAAAAGTACTATGACATCGTGAAGGAAAAGTTCACTTCGGAAAATTCAAAACAGTATTTCAATACTGACGTGCTCGTTAAGCTTCTTGACGACCACAGGGCCGGAGTACGTGACAACAGCAGAAAGATTTGGACTGTATTCTCATTCCTTATCTGGTATGACGTATTTTTCGGCGCTGAAAGTAAATATGCTTAAAACGGTACATGAAGAACTGTTTAAGTAAAGGAAACGCTGATTAAATCGGAAATCCGGCTTCGCCGGATTTCCGGGGGTGGGATTTGCGGGGCTTCGCCCCGGAGCCCCATGCTGATTTATGAATAAATCAGCGTTTCCCAAGAAAAAACTGCAGCCTCTTATCCTGTTTTTCACAGGCAAGAGGCTGGTCAGAGTAATATAAGAGTATTGTTATCAGTTTTCTCTGAGTCTTTCGACTACTGATTCACGGCAGAGAATGCGGTACGCTGTCGCAGGGATCATTGATGAAAGAACCAGCAGAACCGGAATGCATACAAGCACAGGAACAAGTGAGTAGTTTTCAGAAAACGAAACGTTTCCCACGACAAATTCAATAATCGCATAACATATAAGTGTTCCGAACGTTACCGATACAAGTGCAGTAAGAAATGCATAACCTGCACCTTCCCACATAAGCATGGAGCTGAGCTGCTTTCCCGTCATACCCACTGCATTCATAACCGCTAATTCACGTTTGCGTGAAACAATGCCGGTAACTACGGAGTTTACAAAGTTCAGGACACCGATCAGACCGAGAATAACGCAGAGTGATCCGCCGACTATCTTTATCATTCTTGTAAAGTCATTAAATTCATCTCTTAAACTTTCAACACTTTTTACGAATATATCAGGATCAGGATCAACAACACTGCTTATTTTTTCTGATACTTCTTCGTATCTGCCTTCTTCGGCATTTATCATTACGGATAATGCGTTTCTGTTTTCAGTAATACTCAGGTATTCAGTCTCAGGAATTACTATATCTGAATTAAAATAATAAATCCAGTCTTTACTGAGCGCATCCGGAACTTCTCCGACAGCCATAACTTCATATTCTCTTTTTACCGATTTTCCTGTTTCGCTGTCTTTTATTTCAAATGCAACTTTATCTCCGGGTTTGTACAGATCGTCCTCGTCGCTGTCATGATCAGAGCTGACAATCAGATTTCCGGTTCCGTCGGTGACCAGATAGAGAAGGCTCAGGCTGG
>JAGDDO010000152.1 GCA_017848205.1 Oscillospiraceae bacterium
TCGCCGGATTTCCGGAGGTGGGATTTGCGGGGCTTTGCCCCGGAGCCCCACGCTGATTTATGAATAAATCAGCGTTTCCTTAACTCTGATCAGCACGAAAATCGGTTTTATCACAGTTTCCTTCTGTTTGATTTATCATTCCGCCTTCCAGCTGTCGAATTCTATTCCATCTGCCGAGAAGATGAAGTAAAGATCCGTCGTGCCGTTAAGCTCGCCGAATACTGCTGCTTCAACCTCCTGCATTTCACTGCCTGCAGGAACTTCGATGTAAGCCACTGCATCGCCTGTCTGCTTTGTGCAAACCTTGATAACACCGCCGCTCTTCGATCTTACCTTCGCTGTTATCGCAGAAGCGCCCTTGTCGAACTTAACATTGGCAACTTTTGTCCAGTCACCTTTGTTTACGTCTGTTACTATCGTATCGCCGACTCCGCTTATCTGGATACCTGCCTGGTTCTGCATTGTTTCAGCCTGCACTGTTTCATACGGGTTGAGTGTATCTATCGCACTTGTTCCCTTCATATCCACTGTGGCACTGATCTTTCCTGTAGCCGGATCAAATTTTGCTTCGTTAATATGAGTGGAACGGTAGTTACCGTCACCGCTGTTTGTAAGTTCGCCCTTTGTATTATAGAACTTATAACCGTTTGCCTTTGTCATACGGATAGCCTGCTGACGAGTGTGGTACGCAATGTAGTACTTGCCCTTGAAGTATATGATGCTGTGGTGGTTATTACCGTTGTTATCAACAAGACTTGTACTCGGAAGAGCCCTTCCCACAAAATTGTCCTTTGTCCACGGACCAAGCGGATCTTTGGATGTCATATAGCATATCTCTCCGCTTCCGAAGGACGCGCCGTTTATGTTTCCGCTGCCGACGTTCCAGTTCGTGCAGTATGAGTAGTACCATGTATCACCGATCTTGATAAGACTTGAGTCCTCGAAAAGATATGGAGTTTCCATGGTAGTTGTCGTTCCTTTTATCGAAGTCATGTCGCTTCCGAGTTCAGCTATACGTCCCGTCTTCGGATTAGCCTTGTCTCTGCCGTCAACGCCGCCGCCGAAAGCGATATATCCCTTGCCGCTTTCCTCGTCATAGTATACACCAGGATCAAACATCCAGACAACATCCTTGTTGCCAGGAGTATTCCAGTCGAGGAGAGCTTTGTTTATCGGATCTTTCCACGGTCCGACCGGACTGTCAGCAGTAAGAACGCCGATACCGCCGCCGCTGTTAGCGAAATAGAGGAAGAACTTGTCCTTGCCGTCAATATTCTTCCAGCAGGCATCAGGAGCCCATGCAGCACCCGCCCACTTTGCAGCACCGTTCTGTGTTCTGCCGTTTCTGTCAGCAACAGGTATAGCACCGTGATCTGTCCAGTTTACGAGATCTTCAGACGAGATGCAGTTGATCGTACCGGAGTTATAAGTATTCTCCTGCATGTTACCGTTAGACTGATATTCAAAAGCATCATTTGTTGTATAAAGATAAAGTCTGTCCTTATATACCATCCAGCCAGGATCAGCACCGAAACGCTGTGTTGTACAAGGATTGTTCTCTCCTTCATGCTTCCAGCTGGACGCAAGCTTTATACCGTCAAAAGCTGCTTCATATTTCTTCTTATCCTCATCAGATATAGTTGGTCCCACGTATTCATTCGGGAATTCCGCAAGAGTGCCGATGAGATATTCCTGAACATACATAGCATCTCTGGCGTCACGTTTTCTGTCCTGATTTACATCAGCATTTTTCTTTGCTCCCGGTGTAGTCCAGCCGCTGATCAGACCGCCCTTAAGAAAAACAATGTCGGCGACTGTGATCTTTTCATCACCGTCAAGGTCGCCTCTTACATCGGACTGCTGTATTATTTTTATACCCTTAGGCCCGTCGGTCTTAGTACCTGCCTTTGCTATAATAACTTCATCGAGCGTAAAGTCACATGTCGAATCTGTTGTTTCAAATACAAGATACATATTGTCAGCACCTGAAGGCACCTTATAGTTCGTGTTTGAAAGCATCACCCAGCTGCCTGCTGCCGTCGAAGCAGTATCTACCTTGTCATATACCGTATCATCGCCCGTACCGTACTGGAGAGTGATCTTGAACTCAGCATTCTCCTTGCCCTTAAACATTGCGCTGACAGAATACTCTTCTCCCGGCTTTATGACAGTATCATCGAGCGGAAGCTGAATACCGTTCCATTCCGCAGTACGTCCTGAACATTCAAGCGCCCTGCTTTCACCGTATCCTTCCGCCGATGCAGAAACCGTAACACTTCCGCGTCCGGCAAACGAAGAAGTTTCGCTTTCCATGTCATAGTGAAAATAGTAGTCATCTGCTGCTGAAACCTCTGTTTCAGGTACTTCAGAAAAATAACATACTGTTCCTGCTGCCATGATTACTGCCGATACTGCTGCGGCCATTCTCTTTACATTCATACATTTTCCTCCCCTTTTGAATCTGTTTTTCAAAACATTTAAGTAAACACTGATTAAATCGGAAATCCGGCGAAGCCGGATTTCCGGAGGTGGGATTTGCGGGGCTTCGCCCCGGAGCCCCACGCTGATTTATGAATAAATCAGCGTTTTCTTAATATCTCACACAAGGCATTTACCGTAGAATAAATGCTTCTGTTAACACAGTCGTAACAGCAAACGGAAAGTGGACAAAAAAACGGACCACATCCGAAGATATGATCCGTATTTTTTATGATCTTAGTGATCAGTTATTCATTTATCAGCTGAACTGCCATGAATCAAATTCAATACCGTCTGCTGAGAAGATGAAGTAAAGATCTGTTGTGCCGTTAAGGTCGCCGAATACTGTTGCTTCAACTTCCTGAATATCACCTGCAGGTACATTGATGTATGCTACTGCATCGCCGTCCTGCTTTGTGCATACCTTGATAACGCCGCCGCTCTTTGAGCCAACTTTTGCTGTAAGTGTTGTAGGAGCCTGACCGAACTTAACGTTTGTAAGTCTGATCCAGTCGCCCTTGTTTACGTCTGTTACAACTGTGTTGCCTACGCCGCGAACGTTGATACCGCCGTTGTTGTTCATTGTTTCAGCCTGAACAAGCTTGAACGGATCAAGTGTATCAACAGCACTTACGCCCTTCTGTGAACCGCTGCATGTGATCTTGCCGTTGCTTAAGTTTGCCTTGTCGATACAAGGTGATCTGTAGTTGAGACCCTTGCCGCCGTTTACGCCCATGCGCATTTCAAGACGACGTGAGTGATAAAGTACGTAGTAGCTGCCCTTGAATTCGATGATTGAGTGGTGGTTGTTACCGCCGTTGTCAAGTCCCTGTGAACCAGTGTTCTTGAATACAACACCCTGGTACTGGTATCCGCCGAGAGGATTGGTTGATGTCATGTAACCAATATCAGCACTTGAGAACGGATTGCCGTTCTTGCTTGCTCCCTGAGGAACGTTCCAGTTGTGGCAGAATGAATAATACCATGTGTTGCCGATCTTGATCATGCTTGAGTCTTCGAAGAGGTATGGTGTACCTGGATCGAATGGTGTACCCTTGATTGAGATCATGTCATCGCCGAGCTGAACGATACGTCCCTGCTTTGTTTCAGCCTGCTGTCCCTGAGGAACACCGCCGCCGTATGCCATGATAGCTGTATTTGTTTCAGGATCGTAGTAAACGCCCGGGTCGAAGAGCCATGTTACGTTACTGTTTGGCGTATTTCTTGAAATGAGTTCCTTGCCGATAGGGTCCTTAACGTTCTTTGTGAATGTCGGGTCATCAGCTGTGATAACGCCGATACCTGAACCGTTGTTAGCAAAGTAAAGGAAGAACTTGTCCTGTCCGTTGATCTTCTTCCATGCAGCATCAGGAGCCCATGCGTTGTTAGCCCATTTTGCAATTGGAGTTTCGTTTACTCTTGTCTTTGCTACAGGAATTCCGCCGTGGTCAGTCCAGTTTACAAGGTCTGCTGTTGATAAGCAGTTAATATAACCTGAAGAATAATCATTTTCGATCATCTGGTTATTCTTGTATGCGAACTGATCGGCTGTTGTGTAAACGTAAAGTCTGCCGTCATATACGAGCCAGCCCGGGTCAGCACCGAAA
>JAGDDO010000153.1 GCA_017848205.1 Oscillospiraceae bacterium
AAACATAGATAAAGATGATGCTCTGTTCGTTACAACGATTCCGGATCTTGATCCGAACCGCGAAGGTGTTTACGACTGGTTCGCAAACTACAGACATCTTCCCGACTGGACACCTGTCTCCGATGTCAATGCTGAAAAATGGGTACAGGATCAGATAAGCGAATATAACGGACAGGTAAAAGCGCTGGTAGAATCGAAGCAGAAGTCCGGAGTAAAGAACATCTACTTCGGCGACGTAAACCATACCATTACTGATGTAAAAAGCTATCTTAAGGACGGCGTTCATCCGAATGACACTGGCTATAAGCAGATGGGTATATACTGGGCCGGTGTTATCAAAGAATATCTCGGAAACCGCACTTCTTCACCGGGATCTTCAGTCACCACTGCAGAACCGGCAGTAACAGTACAGCCGTCCGAAACCACATTACCGGAGGCGGCGACTACCGAACCCTCGGTAACAACAGAAACTGCCGTCACAACTCCGGCTGTAACTGAGCCGGAACACCCTGGCCCGAACCTTGCCGAACCTTTCCCGGGTGACGTAAATCTTGACGGCACACTGAATGCGACAGACTTTACTGCCATGGTAAATCTGCTGCTTGACAAAGGCGCGGTATCAACACACCCAGTTTGCTGTGACCTGAATCATGACAGCAAACTGAATATTGCTGACCTTATCCTTCTCAAGGAAAAGCTTTTAAAATAATATATTTACAGAACAAGGCTCCCTTATCATCCGATAAAGGAGCCTTGTCTTTTCAGAGTATATTTTTCACTAGTTCCGGAGGAATGTTGTCTGCAAGCTGTTTTTCTTCGTCGGTCTTTTTTCGTATACGATCCATGTTATTGTAGAACAGGGCCTCGCTTACTATTTTATCGACCGTTTTAACATTTTCGATTATCGATTCATACTGCTCTTTCTCTTCGCCGATAATAACATTTTTACCTATAAGGTCTTCCGTACACTTTTCTATTTTTTCCACCGGTCCGGAAATACTGGTTATAAGATAATCCGTAATGTTTTTCTGAAAATCCTCAAAGCGGTATCTCGCCTTGTTACGCACATTTTTCCGCCAGCATATCAAAAGCATAATAATGGTACTCAGTACGAAACCGATAAGTGACATTACTGTTATCTGAAATATTTCTGCAGTGGAATACCATTGTGAAAACACTTTTGTGTACAGATAATATTTTTCTCCGTCAATATAGACATCGTAACGCTCGGGTTCTCCGTCGCTGTAATATCCACGGTAATTTAAATGCGGATCCATAACCATTTCAATAAACTTATCTGTAAGTCCGGTAAAGTCAGCATAAAACCGTTTATACTTGTCTTCAGTGCTTTTTTTGATAAGTTCGTACCTGTCGTCATTAAGTGTTATGTTTATCTCCCGTTCCGCAATAATTTTATCATCGTTTTCAATGAGTTCAATTCCTGGTCTGTCTTTTTTATTATACTGCTTATAAAGCATCATTTTACCTGCATGGGGAACGAACTCCCTGTTTTCGTCATCCACATAGATACTGTCAAGTTCAATGCTTATATAATGATCATCTTTACTTTTGTTATACATAGACACCAGATCAGAACAGTCTTTAAGCATAGCATTCACTTCCGGAGCATCAGTATTATTCCAGCAGTAATACTCCGCGCTGCCGTACTTTGGATATCCGCCAATTCTTGCTGTCATTACCATTGCATTTGACGCTTTCACATCACCGTGTGTATCAGTTAAAACTACAGGAATTTGAAAACGCGGAAACGCCCATTCACTAACTGAGTTTAAAACATCATATTCATTCGCCTCATTGAAAAGAAGTGACAATTTTTCAGGTTCTCTTTCCCAGATATTTATCTGAGTCTGAAGATGTTGAACTGTACTAAGTTTCATCACAGTACAGGTCTTTTTAATACTGCGATAATACATATAATCTGCTGCATTCGCGAATAAAGCTGTGATAATCATGACCCATACAAATCCGCAAAACAGCATACTCTTAAAGGTAAGGCGTTTTTTCTTTTTATATTTTCCCATAGTGCTCACCTCACTGAAAAATGATCTCCGAAACAAATTCCTTATCGGTACACTTTATTTTAAACTTAAATCCGTTTAACTGTGCAGCACTTTCAGCGATAGACAGACCAAGTCCCGTACCCCTGGTGTTGCTTCGTGACTTGTCACCGCGTACAAACGGTCGTTTCAGATCTTTGGTATTTATCTTTTCAGAAACCGTATTTGTCATAACCAGTTTCTTAGGAGTTATTTCAGCTTTTAATTTTCCGTTTTCCGACGTGTATTTTACTGCGTTGGAAACAAGATTTTCAAGCAGTGTATCGACGCTTTCTCTTTTGGCTGTTATTTCAGCATTTCCTGTCAGAATCACTTCAACATTCCGCTCACTGAACAAAAGCGTATATTTATCAAATAACATTTTTAAAGTTTCCTCTATGTTTATCTTTTCTTTGCTCAGTTTTCCACTATCGTTTTCCATGTTGTTAAGAGCTGCCGTCCGTTCAATTAGTTTTTTTGTAAATTCAATATTCCCCATTATCGAATCAAGATATTTCGTTTTCTTATCTTCATCAGGATCAGTTTCCATAATGTTTTCTGCATACCCCGATATAGCCATAAGCGGCGTTTTTATATCGTGTGCAAGATGATCAGTCAGTTCTCTCCGGTAATCCTCAAAATAACATTCGGCTTTGCTGAGAACATATCTGCGCCAGATCAGCAGCCCGGTCACCAGAAAACACGCTATAAAAAAAAGTATAGCTGCTTTCTGCCTGAACCGTACAAACTGAGGATCATTAAGATCAATAACAGACCTAATATAATAATTGTACAGTTCGCCTTCATATTTTACTGTTCCAATGCTTCGATAAGAAGTTTTTCCGTTCTCAAAATATGGTATATTAAATGGACTTACAATACTTTCAACTTCGTTCACAGTATTATTGAGTACGGATAGTTCTGCTCCGCTTATTTCAGGAGAAAAGATATGGGGATATAACTGCTCTTCTGAAACGCTGATGAGTTCATAGCTTCCGGCATCAGGAAGATCTATGTGAATAGCCTTTTCGCCCTTTATAACTCTTTTGTGATAATAATTACCATAATAAAGGGTGATCTTTCCTTCATGCGGAATAATGACTCTTCTTTCTCTGTCGCAGTAAAAACTGCTTAAAGTTATCTCTTTGTATGCGTCTTTTCCTGAAATACACGATGGATCGTAAAGTTCATTATAATCTTTATACATCTGTGCTATTTCCGGTACATCTTTCATTTCCGCAGGGCACGAATAACGGCCATTGTCATCACTCTGGCGGTCAAACTCAAGCTCAGCACTGAAAACCTGCTCATTTGACACAAGAAGTTTATCATAACTTTCCCCGTCAGTAGCCGACACTTTATCAGCTAAGACTGTAACAGCAACATTATATCCTTCCGAATTATACGGACAAACAAATACTTCGCTTGTACCTCCGAAATAATAGCTTTTTATTCCCTCAAAACTTATATTATTGTAAAAATCCGCACTTCTCGCGATTTCCGCATTCAGATAGGCAAGCTTGTCTGTTCCTTCCGGTAATTCTAATTCAGCTTTATTAAAAATCGTTTTTATTTCATTATTATATCTTTCTGCCCCCTGGGCAATCTGAGCGTTAACAGAATAATCCACGTAAAGCTTAAAGCATTTATAAAAAGCAAATGTAGACAGAA
>JAGDDO010000154.1 GCA_017848205.1 Oscillospiraceae bacterium
TAATGATCAGCCAAGCTTATCTATCTTCTTTGAGAGATACTGACGAAGTCTTGCGAGGTCGGCGAGTGAGAGTTCTCCGTCACCGTCAATGTCAGCAAGCTTCTTCTGGTCTTCTGTAAGCTTTCTGTCGCCTAAGAGAGCAAGTGAAAGTTCAGTAAGATCTGTTACGTCGATATTGCCGTCTGCATTTACGTCACCGAGAACTGCAGTTTTTACGTCCTTAGTCGGAGAAGGTTCAGCAGTCGGATCAGTATTCTTATCAGGATCTTTATCTTTTCCAGGGTCTTTGTCTTTCCCGGGATCGGTCGGAGCGGCAGATGCTTCATAACCTTTCCAGTCCTTCGGAAGCTCTGAAAGTGTTATGCAGTAATCACTCTTGTAGATCTTTTCAACCTCTGCAGCGTCCTGATATTCTTTGCCTGAAAGGAACTTCGGTGTGCTTTCTTCGTCATACCAAGGGCAGAAATAGAGCCAGCCGGCCTTTTCGATAGTAATGTTGTCAAGTGACGGAATAGTGTCGTTTTCAGGCATTGAAACCATCTTCTTTCCTTTAACTGTATCGTACAGTTTCCAGAAGATACCTGATTCGGCATCAAGATTCGGGCCGCTTGTTTTTCCGTCATGACGGTTGTACTGTGTGTTGTATTTGTCGTATCCTACAATGTCAACATATTCATCGCCTGTATACCATTCAGCAGATTTATCTGACCAGGTATAGAGGTTCTGCTCCCAGATGAGGTTGTGAATTCCGTATGTGTCCTGAAGCTCTTTCTGGAGATATTTCCAGAGCTTGTTGTAAACTTCCGGACCTTCCTTGCCCCACCAGAACCATGAAACGCCGCCGTTTGAGTAGTTGCCGTCAGCTTCGTGAAGAGGACGGAAGAGTACCGGAACTCCTGCTTCCTGAAGAGCTGAAAGCTGTTCAGCAAGATTCTTTATACAGAGTGTCCAGTAGTCGTTTTCCGGTGTACCCTTCTCCATAGCCTTTGAAGGGCTGAAGTCACACTTTTCAGAATAGGTAGTCTTTGAGAAGTCGAGCGGTTCGCCGAGAGTATAGTCAGCCATTGTTACAGGAACATTGATGTGCCATGATGCTGTACAGATACCGTTCTTGTTGTTTGTCCAGTCGATCATTCTTTCAACTATACCGTCATCCCACTTGTAGCAAGGGCAGTTTGCACCGAAGTCAAAGCCCTGGATAGCAGGCATGTCGCCTACAGTTTCCTTAAGGTATTTAAGTTCCCTGTCATATTCGCAGTAACTGTAGTTACGGTTCTGTGAATCATAGCTGTAAACCTGACCGTTTTCGTCCTTACACTTCCAGACAAACTTTGAGCCGTCATCTGCAACCGCCTTGTCTGCAGGATCAAAGCTGTATTCCTTGCCTGATTCATCAACGCAGATATCCTTTTCAGCATTGTAGCGGATAGTGGTATTCATCTTGTGTCCGCCGCCGTAGATAGTCTGCTGACCGGAAAGGATGCCTGTACCGTATACACTGTAAAGATAACTCATAAGTCCCTTTGCTTCCTTTGTTGCCTCAGGATCGCAAGGAACAGCGGAAGCAGTTGCCTTAAGATCAGGCATTACAGCTTTCTTAACTGTAATTGTATCGAATGCAGCATAGCCGTATTTCGGAATAAGTGCTATCTTGTTAGTACCCTTTTTAAGTCTGAATTTTCCGAATTCCGTATCGACCCACTTGTTAGTGTAGGCGAATACTTTACTGTATTCCGCACCGTTGATAGTGATAGTCTGCATTCTTCCCTCCTCACTGAGAATCTGTGCATATCTTACATCAAATTCATAAAGTCCTTCTTCAGGAGCTTCGACTTCGAATTCTATGTTTTTAACTGTGAGATAAGCAAAACCGTCACCTGAATATCCCGGGATCTGGTTTTCATAGATAGATGTCCAGTTTTCCACTCCTTCTATTTTTTCAACTTCCGATTCAAAAATAACACCAGTATCTTCTGCTGAAACAGATACCGGAAAAACTGCTGCTGCAGTACTCATCATTACAGCTGCGTTTACTGCTGATATAATTCTTACAAGATTCTTTGACATAAACACTACCTCATTTCAAAAAATAAACTTTTCCTGAAACACATAAGCGGAAACACTGATTTACTTAAGGAAACACTGATTAAATCGGAAATCCGGCTTCGCCGGATTTCCGAAGATGGGATTTGCGGGGCTTTGCCCCGCCCCCTCACGCTGATTCATGAATAAATCAGCGCTTCCTTAAGAAAAGTACTGATTAATTCAGTAAGCAGTAAAGGCCGCAAACTATGTCGAATCAGCTTTTTCTTAAATTAAAGCTTAAACAGTATTTCCTTAATTATTTATCTGATTATATTTTACTACAGATTAATTAAGCTGTCAAGTAAATCATAAATTTAATTAGCCTCTTTAGTTAAATTTGTATCTTTTTAAGTAAACGTATACATCTTTATCATTGTGCTAAGCGGAAAATGTCATTAAAAATCTCACAATGTATAACATGCCTTAAAGCTAAGAAAACACTGATTAAATCGGAAATCCGGCTTCGCCGGATTTCCGGAGGTGGGATTTTGCGGGGCTTCGCCTTTACCCCCACGCTGATTTATGAATAAATCAGCGTTTCCCTAAAAAAAGCCGCCGGTCAATTAAACCGACGGCTCTGTTAATGAACACATAAAAGATCTATCTGCAATAGACTTTATAATTCTTCTCTTTAAGTACAACAACAGCAAGATCAAGCGCTTCGTGAGTGTAGAACTCGATACGGAGAACACCTTCTTCAAACTCACGGTTATTGATGATGCCGATATTCTTGATGTTGATGCCCTTGAAAGCAAGCATGCTGGCAATGATAGCGATCCCGCCGGCCTCATCGACAAGGTCAACGAACAGTTCATAACAGACTGTACTTGATCTCTTGCTCGGAATAAACAGAGAATCACGGTATTCCTTCGCCTCGGAAAAATAAGTGAGAAGTTCCTGCTTTTCCGAGTGATCTATGCTCTCACGGAGACGTGTTATTTCATCGATATACTGATCCATAAGAGAAATAAGCTGCTCCTTGTTTGAAAGACATATGCTCTGCCACATAACAGGTGATGAAGCGGCAATACGTGTCATGTCTCTGAAACCGCCGGCAGCGATAGTCTTCATCGTTTCATCCTGATCGTCAATGTTCCTTACAAGGTTTGTAAGAGCATAGGAGATCATATGCGGAAGATGGCTGATGGACGCTGTTGCATAGTCGTGCTTTTTATAATCAAGAACAAGCGGGATAGAACCCAGTGATTTTACAAAACTGCGGAATCCTTCGATCTGATCCTCAGTATTTTTTTCAGTAGGCGTAATTATGTAGTACGCATTTTCCAGCAGATATTCATCGGCGTTTTCTATGCCGGTCTTTTCAGAACCAGTCATAGGATGTCCGCCTATGAAGTTCTTTTCAAGATCAAGACGTATGACCTCTTCGTGTA
>JAGDDO010000155.1 GCA_017848205.1 Oscillospiraceae bacterium
AAGAACCTTTTTGCCGTCAGGAGAAAGTTATGAAAATAAAAAGGCGTTTTAATTCAGGTGTTTCGTTTTTATCGGCGTTCATTCTGTTTGTTTCAGGTATCTTTTCAGTGCCGGACAGGGTTTCGGCGGATGCCGGTGCGGATATGGATGAATTTGTGAGAAATTATGAGAATTTCTGCGAAGTTCACATTCGTACAAGGGCCGGGGAGGAGCTGTCTTCGCATAATGCGGACACGCCTTTGTTCAGTGCAAGTCTGATAAAGCTGCCGTATGCAGTGTTTGTCTGTCAGGAACTGTCGGCAGGGAAGAGATCACTCGATGATACTTTCGTCTATACTTCGGACTGGTGGCACAAGGGGAGCGGTATTATCAGGCACGGCGACGAAGGAACGGAATACACCATTCGCGATCTTCTCGATTACATGCTGAGATATTCGGACAATGTAGCTTACGACGTTCTCGTATACTATTTCGGAACAGATGGCTTCAACAGCATGATGAAAGAGTGGGGGTACGATGTCAGACTAGGAACTCCTTCACCGAGATGGCCGGATATTACTGCTCTTTATATGTATGATTCCATGAAAGAAATGGCGCTTCACGCAAAGGACGGTGAGGCATGGAAAACTGCCTGGGATGCCCTGTGCGGTTCGACAGATATTGTTTCCAGATCAGTTCTTTCAGATGGTAAAAATGAAGTCGCAGCCAAATACGGACAGTTTCAGTATGTGTATCATGAATGTTCTTACGTTTCCGGTGATGTTCCGTATATTTTTACAGTTTTCACGAAGGCAACTCACGGAACGTATGTTGATGAAGACTTTATCGATGAAGATTTTGTAAGCAAAGCTGCAGGATTAGCAGAAAACATTGTGAAGGAATATAAGGCGGCACTTCCGGTATATGGTGACATAAATGCAGACGGAAACGTGAGTGCTGAAGATCTCGTTATGCTTGGTAAATATCTTTTGATGCGCGAAAACATAAGCTTTCCGGAACCGGAAACAGCCGATGTCAACCGCGACGGCTGTATAAACGTTCTTGATCATCTGCGTATTATGAAAATGCTTATATTTAAAAACTGATGTGTTCATAAATCAGTGCGGTGCACAGGGCGGAGCCCCGTAATCTTCTTCCCGGAAATACGGCGAAGCCGTATTTCTGATTTAATCAGTGTATTCTTAATATAACTCAAAAAACAGGTACATCTTCTCATTACGGGTCGATGTACCTGTTTTTGTTTATTCTTCTGTTAAGCTGCTGTTCTCTGATTCCTTCATTGCATTGTCAAAGAGATTATCTTCAGCGTTTGAAATATGCTCTGCGGTCAGTTTCTCTGCAAGACCGCCGTTATGATCTTTAATTGCGTCAAGTATCGCGCGGTGTTCCGCAACTGTTTTTTCAGCCCTGCCTTCCGTCTGTACGGAAATGTCGCGGGCTTTTTTTATGTAGTTGTGGAAATTGGAAAGAGTAAACCGTAACGGACGGCTTCTTGATGCATCGTAGATTATCTTATGGAAGTCACCGTCGAGCTTCCATATCTGTTCAGTGTCATTCTTAAGAAGATAAAACTCCTGAAGATCAACTATCTGTTCAAGGGCGCGCAGCTCATCATCTGTGATATTTTCAGCGCAGAGGCGGGCAGCAAGCCCCTCAATACGAATGCGTATCTCATAGATGTCGTGAATGTCCTGCTCTGTCACGCCGATAACAACAGCACCCTTGTTCGGAACATTCCTTACAAGTCCTTCAAGTTCAAGCTGCATAAGCGCTTCACGTACCGGAGTTCTGCTGACTCCGAGTTCCTTTGAAAGTTTCAGTTCGTTGAGACTGTCGCCGTCCCTGTACTCGCCGTCAAGGATGGCGTTTTCTATAGCGTTGAAAACCCTTATACGCAGTGAACGGTCATCTGTTTCCAGCAGCATAATTATCTCTCCTTCAGTTCAGGCAGATACTGTTTTACGAGTGAAACAAGCTCATCGTCGCTGATCACAGTTACACGTCCGCCTTCATATTCTCTGTCGATCCATTCCTTCATTTTTGCTACAGCAGGATCTTTCTTGTCGATGCGTTTTTCTCCTGAGAGCCTGTAATAGTTGTTGATCCAGCAGGCGATACCTGCAAGTCCTGAAGATGCGCTTACCGATACGAGCGGCGGTCTGTTAAGAAGTGCCGTTGTATCGAAGATGTTGTAGATCTCCTCGTCTTTCATAAGTCCGTCGGCGTGTATGCCGGCGCGTGTGATGTTGAAGTTCCTGCCTACAAAAGGAGTCATGGCCGGCAGATCGTAATGTGTCTCGTTTACGATGTAGTCAGCGATCTCGGTGATAACTGAAGTGTCCATTCCGTTAAGTGTTCCTTTGAGTGAAGCATATTCAAACACCATTGCTTCGAGCGGAACGTTTCCTGTTCGTTCGCCGATTCCGAGCAGCGAGCAGTTTACGGCACCGGCACCGTAGAGCCATGCGGCAGATGCATTTGCCACACCCTTGTAGAAGTCGTTGTGTCCGTGCCATTCCAGCATATCGCTTGAAAAACCGGCGTAGTGCTGTAATCCGTAGATGATGCCTGATACACTTCTCGGCAGGGCAGCACCCGGATACGGAATACCGTATCCCATTGTGTCACAGGCACGTATTTTTACCGGTACTCCGCTTTCTTCGGAAAGCTTGCGGAGTTCGATAGCAAACGGAACTACAAATCCGTAGAAATCTGCACGGGTGATATCTTCAAAATGGCATCTTGGCTTAAGGCCTGCTTCAATACATTCCTTTACGACACCGAGATATTTGTCGAGGGCCTTTTTTCTGTCGAGGCCCATCTTGTTGAAGATGTGATAGTCAGAGCAGGAGACAAGGACGCCTGTTTCCTTTATACCGATGTTCTTTACAAGTTCAAAATCGTTTTTGCTTGCTCTTATCCAGGTCGTGATCTCAGGAAATTCATAGCCGAGATCCATGCACTGTTCAAGAGCATCGCGGTCGCTCTTCGAATAAACGAAAAACTCAGTCTGTCTTATGATACCGTTTTTACCGCCGAGACGATGCAGCATTTTATAAAGATCTACGATCTGCGCAGAGGTATAAGGTGCACGTGACTGCTGACCGTCACGGAATGAAGTATCAGTGATAAATATCTCCTCCGGCATGTTCATAGGTACATGACGGTAGTTGAAAGCAACTTTCGGAACTTCCGAGTAAGGGAACATTTCACGGAAGAGCTCAGGACGGTCAACTTCCTGCATTTCATATTCGTAAGTGTCAAAATCAAGCAGATTGGTGCGTTTGCTGAGACTGATGTTCGGCATAGTGTGGTTCATAACCTTTTCCTCCTGATGTATTTCTGTATGATTGTGTTATTGTATACAATTATACATCTATACAGGATGCTTGTCAATACCCCTGATACATTAAACTCAGGAAAATACCGATTATCCATACAGAAAAAAATCTCCCTGTTTTACATTTGTGAAAGCAGGGAGATCGGTTTTGATTACGTATTTTCAGCTATCATCTTATCGATGAACTGTTTTGCTGCTCTTGCGGAGCGGCCGCTCTTGGCAAGGGCGAACTGTTCTGCTTCGGCAAAGAGTTTTTCTTCCGGAATCGAAAGTCCGTTCTGTTCGGCGAGACCGGCAACTATCTTCAGGTATTCGTCCTTTAACGGTTTCGAGAATGAAATCTTTAAGCCGAAACGTTCCGAAAGGGAGATAAGCTGCTGGACGGTGTCGTTTCTGTGCATGTCATCGCCGTCTCTGTCGGAGAAGTTTTCCTTTACAAGGTGTCTTCTGTTGCTCGTTGCGTAGATAGCGATGTTCTGGGTCCTTGCTGAGACTGAACCTTCGAGTATTGCTTTCAGTGCACCGAAGTTGTCATCATCTGATTCAAAGCACAGGTCGTCGATGAACAGAATGAATTTAAGCGGATTGGCACTCAGATTGTCGATAACAGCCGGAATGTCGCGGAGCTGATCCTTTCTGATCTCGATTATTCTCAGACCTTCATTTCTGTACTCGTTGGCGATAGCCTTTACAGAAGAAGATTTACCGGTACCTGCGTCACCTGTAAGGAGAACGTTCGATGCAGGCTTTCCTCTTAGAAGAGCGAGAGTGTTGTCAATGATCATCTTACGCTGTGTTTCGTATCCGATAAGCTGTGAAAGTTTCACTTCGTCCGGATGCTTTACAGGTACTATGTTTCCGTCCTTTACGATGAACATGTAGTACTTTGCATAGATACCGTAGCCGTATTTGTCTACGTTTTCGATCCTTGTGCGGTATTCCGCCCTGAAATCATAGGCGGTATTGTCCCAGTCCGGAAGAAATCCATCATAGTCAATTGCCTTTTTTATCTCTTCAGATGATATCTGAGATATCTCTTCAAGAGCGGCAAGTTCGTTTTCAAGACAGGTGTTTATCTTTTCACCCGGATCAGTGTTCTGGCCTCTTTTTATCATGCATATGTTTTCGTCTTCGAAAACAAGCGTGAGGATGTATGTTCCCAGATCGTTGTGATGACGATAGAGATTGGATACAAAGTCAGCGTATGCGTGAATGGTTTCATCTGCCGCCGCATTTTCACTGCTTACAAGTTTCAGAAGAGAATTAAGGCTCTGCATTGTGCGGCAGTTCATAATGTCCTTGAAAATAACGAGTGAACTTAGCTTGTAATAGAGCTGTTTTAAAGAGCTTTTAATTTTAAAACGCCTCCGTTTATAGTAAAAACTTAAGGATTCTGACCGCCGCTCCGGAAAAGCCGGAGTGACGGGAAGGGGGACGGAGCACTGCCCCGAACCCCCTTATGATCATCAGAACTTGTTGATTATAGCACCCTTGTCAGCTGAAGATACCATTGCGGCATATCTTCTTGCATAACCTGTGATGTTTTCCTTCTTTAATATCTTTGTATTTGCACGTCTCTTTTCAAGTTCGTCATCAGGTATTTCAAGAGTGATGCTGTACTCAGGAATGTTGATCGAGATGATATCGCCGTCTTCAACATAAGCGATGTTACCGCCGCTTACAGCTTCAGGAGATACATGTCCGATAGCAGCACCTCTTGTTGCACCGCTGAAACGTCCGTCAGTGATGAGTGCAACGTCCTTGTCAAGACCCATACCGGCGATAGCTGAAGTAGGTGAGAGCATTTCTCTCATACCAGGGCCGCCTGCAGGACCTTCGTAACGGATAACAACTACGTCACCGGCCTTGATCTTTCCGCCTCTGATAGCTTCGATAGCATCTTCCTCGGAGTTGAATACTCTTGCAGGACCGCTGTGAACGAGCATTTCCGGAGCAACGGCACTTCTCTTTACAACGCATCCGTCAGGATCGAGGTTTCCGCGGAGAACTGCAATACCGCCTGTCTGTGTGTACGGGTTGTCTATTGGTCTTATTATGTCAGTGTTTCTGTTTACAACACCGGCAATGTTTTCGCCGAGAGTCTTGCCTGT
>JAGDDO010000156.1 GCA_017848205.1 Oscillospiraceae bacterium
ATCGTATTGATGAAAAAAATCAAAAATGATATAATTATAGGAAAGTACAGATTTTGTACTTAGATGGGATTTCGCTTTAACGCGAAATTGATTTGCGAAGCAAATCATGCCTGAAGGTTGTTTTGATCAGGTAATAGTATGAGGTGAATTATGAGAGATTTTTTTCAGATAACAAACACTAAACTGCTGATCATTCTGGGACTTTCCGTTTTATGGATCATCGCAGGAACAGTGCTGTACGCACTTGTTGGTGTGAACCACGGTCCGGACGGAGGCCTTGACAGTATTGCTGATGCTATCGTCTATGTATTTTTCTGGAGGATAATGATATATGGTATTCCTCTCCTGGTTTCCGGTGTCACTCTTTTTCTCTGGCTTTTTCAGAAGCACAGAAAAGCGTTTGTCTGGATCATTGCCGCAGTAATTGTCGGTATTGCTGCTTTGATTGTCTATGACAGGTGTCTGAAGAAACACGTAAACACTCCTGAACGTGTCGCCGGTCACATTGATACATATGAAGAATGGGGAAAGGAACAGGCGCGTTACGGCACAGAAGAGAAATACACTGAATCGGACCGCATATGCGAATATGTGCAGGATGTTATTTATTATGCCGTTTCAGAATATCACAGCATGAACGATGAAGATGACCTCGTCCGCAGGACAGAGTATGTAAACGCCGCGCTGGAAGCGCATTACAGGGAACTTCCTCATGTTGAAAGCTGGGAGTACATACCCGATGTCAGGAATCTTATTCCGTCGAGAGGTGAGGGAGACGATAAATTTCTGTTAAATCATTCCGAGCTTTGTGCAGTCGCAGATCATTACGGTAAAAAATTAAGAACAGACCACTGGTACGACAGATATCAGTTTAACAGCTCCGCCATTGCCGAATGGTATTCGTGGCTTCCGATGTGTGCAGTGATCTACGATGACGGAACAATGGATATAGTTATAGCGACCGGATAATATAAAGAGATCCCGAAACAGTTACCGTACTGCTTCGGGATCTTTGCTTATGTAATGAAAAGGTAAATCCCACCTCCGGAAATCCGGCTTCGCCGGATTTCCGATTTAATCAGTGTTTCCTCAGTTATTTTACTGTTACAGGTTTATGAAAACATCTTCTTGAAAGCAAGATAGTTTCTGCTGTTTTCTCTGCCGTAAACGGCGAAGCAGATGTGTTCAAACAGTTTGCCGTAGCCTTCGTCGATGATGACTTTCCGGAAATAGCCGGATACATCATCAGGTTTGTTGCCGAAAGCGCCGCAGCCCCATGCTCCGAGGATGAGATTTTTATGGCCGTTTTCTGCTGCGACGGCGAGCATTATTCTTATTCTCCGGGTCATTGCTTCGGTTATTTTCTTGCCGGATGCAACGATGGCCGCACCGCGTCTGTTGGGAGCCGGGAGTGTTATGACCGATGCAATAAAAGGCGGGTCGATGAGACTGCATTTTTCGTCACGTAAGACACATACATAAGGTGAATAGAGCATGTAGTCCGACTCCACCGGATTTATATGAGTATTGTTGTGAACATACATCTCTTTTGCACCGCCGGAAGTTATCGAAGCGTACAGTGTACTGCACCGGCAGAGCGC
>JAGDDO010000157.1 GCA_017848205.1 Oscillospiraceae bacterium
AGTTGTTCGCGGAAATCTTGGTAATATAGCAGAGACAAGCATCATAGAAAAATGCACTGCACCGGCAGTTATTGTTATAGGTGAAACAGCAGCAATGGATCTTTCTCCGACGCTAAGACTTCCTCTTGAAAATGTCACTGTAACTGTAACAGGAACAGCCGGGTTCTGTGATAAAACAGAAGAGAAACTAAGGTCCCTCGGTGCATCTGTAAACAGCATTCTTCATCTTTTTCTTAAGGAATACGACAGTGTTCCGTCCCTTGACAAAGCGTTCGGAGAAATCGAAAAATATGGCTGTATAGCATTTACCGGACGTCACGGTGCAGAAATATTTCTTAAAAGAATGAAGGAACGACATATCGATATACGAAGACTTTCATCGGTAAAGATAGCTGCCATCGGAAAAGGTACTGCAGAGTTTCTTTCGGGATACGGTATTTTTGCAGATATAGTTCCGCAGGTTTACACATCTGCGGAGCTAGCCTTAGCTATTGGTGAAAGTGATCTGAAAAACAGAAGGATTCTTGCTTTGAGAGCAGAAAAGGGTTCGGAGGAACTTATCACCTTACTTACCGGAAAGGGATTTGAAACCGATGAAGTAAAGCTTTATGATACCTGTGTAAACAGTGATATTATACCGGAAAGTATTGAAACAGACTACATAGTATTCGGAAGTGCTGCCGGAATAAACGGATTTACTGAAAGCGGTTCGGTACTTTCTGAAAAAACAAAGATAGTCTGTATCGGGAGCGTCACTGCCGGTACACAGAAAAAGTTCAGAAATATAATTACTGCAGAGCCGTACACAGTGGACGGAATAATAAACTCTATAATAACGGAGGAAAGCAAATGAGAAGATTCAGAAGGCTTCGCAGCAGCGAAAGCATTCGAAAACTTGTAAAGGAAACAAGAGTAAGTGCAGAAGAGCTTATTTATCCCTTATTTGTCGAGGAAGGAAAAAGTATAAAAAAGCCGGTGGATTCAATGCCTGGTATTTTCAGATATTCTATCGATAATCTGGATGATATACTTGTCAGGGTAAATAACAGCGGCATAGCAGGGATTCTTTTATTCGGAATACCGGCACATAAGGACGAACTTGCAAGCGAAGCCTATAACGAAAACGGAATTACACAGCAGGCGGTAAGATATATAAAGTCAAAATATCCTGATATGCTCGTGATTGCTGATGTCTGCCTTTGTGAATATACATCACACGGACACTGCGGAGTAGTCTGCGGCGGAGAGATACTTAATGACGAAACACTTCCGCTTTTGAGCAGAATGGCAGTCAGTCTTGCTGATGCAGGTGCTGATATTATCGCACCATCAGATATGATGGACGGCAGAGTAGCTGCTATAAGAAAGGCACTTGATGAATCCGGACACATCAATACGCCTGTAATGTCATACAGTGCTAAATTTGCATCAGGATATTATTCGCCGTTCCGTGATGCAGCAGATTCCGCTCCTTCATTCGGTGACAGGAGAACATATCAGATGGACAGTTCAAACGGAAGGGAAGCAGTCAGAGAGGTAAGCGATGATATTGAGGAAGGTGCTGATATAGTAATGGTCAAACCTGCACTCGCATATCTTGATGTTGTATACACGGTTAAGGAAAAATTTGATGTTCCTGTGGCCGCGTACAATGTAAGCGGTGAGTATTCGATGGTAAAAGCAGCTGCGTCAAACGGCTGGATCGATGAAAAGCGGATCGTTCTTGAAAACCTTACAGCGATAAAACGTGCGGGAGCGGATATTATTATCACCTATCATGCACTTGATGCTGCAGAATGGCTGGAGGAAGCATGATAACAGAAAAGTCAGAAAGTTTATTTGAAAAAGCATGCACATTTATGCCCGGAGGCGTAAACAGTCCTGTACGTGCATTCCGGAGCGTGGGAAGAACACCGCTGTTCATAAACCGTGCTGAGGGTGACAGGATCTATGATGCGGACGGAAATGAATTCATAGATTATGTCTGTTCATGGGGACCAGATATTTTCGGCCACAGACATCCGTATATTATTGATGCTGTAAAGAAAAGTCTTGACAGCGGTCTGACTTTCGGTGCCTGCCATGAAGGGGAAATCAGACTTGCTGAAAAGATAAAAAGGAATTTCCCTTCCATGGAGCTTCTGAGAATGGTAAGCTCGGGAACTGAAGCAGTTATGAGTGCTGTCAGAGCAGCCAGAGGTTATACCCATCGTGATTTTATTATCAAGTTTGAAGGATGCTATCACGGCCATTCAGACGGACTTCTTGTAAAGGGCGGATCAGGACTTCTTACCGGATCTGTTCCGGACAGTGCCGGTGTTCCGAAAGGCTATACCGATACGACTTTGCTTGCCGGATATAATGATCCGGATTCAGTGGAACGGCTTTTTGAAAAATACGGAAAAGACATAGCCTGCGTGATAGTAGAACCATGTGCAGCAAATATGGGAGTGGTTCCACCGGAAAAAGGATTTCTGGAGTTTTTAAGAGATATCACAAAGCAGTATGGCTCACTGCTTGTATTTGATGAAGTGATAACAGGCTTTCGCCTCAGCATAGGAGGTGCACAGCAGCTTTACGGTATTACTCCTGATCTTACAGCTCTCGGAAAAATAGTCGGAGGCGGAATGCCGCTTGCAGCATACGGAGGCAAAAAAGAAATCATGGAATGCGTTGCACCGCTGGGTTCAGTGTATCAGGCGGGTACTCTTTCAGGAAATCCTGTTGCTGTTGCAGCCGGTGAAGCAACACTTACTTTACTTGAAAACATTCCGGATGTTTATGATGTACTTGAACGCAGTGCAGCTAAAATAGAAAATGCGGCCAGAGCCTCAGGATTGAATGTAAACCGCTGCGGTTCACTGCTTACAGTATTTTTCACAGACGAAAAGGTCACAGACTACAGAAAAGCAGTGCGTTCCGATACTTCAAAATACGCAGAGTATTTTTCCTTCCTTCTGGAAAACGGTATTTATACTGCTCCGTCCCAGTTTGAAGCAATGTTCGTTTCTTACGCGCACAGCGATGATGATACAGATCATACCTGTGATATTATAAAAAAATATAAGGAGAGATAATTATGGCAGCAGATTATGCAACACTGAAAAAAGGCGGATTCATGAGACAGAAACAGAAAAATAATTTCTCACTCAGACTTCGCGTGATCGGCGGAAATATGACTGCAGTTCAGCTTGCAAAAGTGGCGGAAGTCGCTGAAAAATTCGGTGACGGTCATGTACATTTCACTTCACGTCAGGGCGTTGAGATCCCGTTTATAAAGCTTGAACAGATAGATGAAGTAAAGGCTGCACTTGCTGAGGCAGGGGTAGAACCCGGTGCCTGCGGTCCGAGGGTACGTACAGTTACAGCATGTCAGGGAAGTGAGATCTGTCCGAGCGGATGCATAGATACCTATAGTCTTGCAAAGGAGCTTGACAAACGTTATTTTGGTCGTGATCTGCCTCATAAATTCAAATTCGGTATAACCGGCTGTCAGAACAACTGTCTCAAAGCAGAAGAAAATGATCTTGGAATCAAGGGTGCACTGAAAGTTTCGTGGCGTGAAAATGACTGTATACACTGCGGTGTCTGTGTGAAGGCTTGTCGTAACGAAGCCATAACTATAGAAGAAGGTAAAATTATCGTTGATGAAGAAAAGTGCAATTACTGCGGGCGGTGCCTTAAATCATGTCCTACTGATGCATGGGACAGCGAAAGCGGATATATTGTAAGCTTCGGGGGACTTTTCGGAAATAATATTGCGAAGGGCGAAACTGTAATACCGCTGATCACCGATCATGATGCCCTTCTCAGAGTCTGTGATGCGGCGATCCGGTTCTTTGATGACAACGCCAAAAGCAGTGAAAGATTCAAGTTTACTATTGATCGTGTCGGAAAAGAAAAATTCGCCGAAACTATAAGAAAAGCCTATGAGCAGAAATGAACGGTGACAGCATGAAAACCGAAAGAATAAAAACTGATGTACTTATCATCGGCGGCGGTACCGCCGGATGTTATGCTGCAATTACACTTGCCGGAAAAAAAGCAGGTAAAGTGCTTGTGTGCGAAAAGGCGCATATAAAAAGAAGTGGTTGTCTTGCAGCTGGTGTTAATGCTCTTAACGCTTATATTACCGAAGGCAGAACTCCGCAGGACTATGCCGATTACTGTACAAAGGATGCAGCAGGTATTGTAAGGCAGGACCTTCTTATTACAATGTCTGAAAGACTTAATTCTGTTACAGAGCAACTTGAAAAACTCGGTCTTGTCATTCTTAAGGATGAAAACGGAAAGTACGTTGCGAGAGGAAACCGGAACATTAAGATAAACGGTGAAAACATCAAGCCTATTCTTGCCGATGCAGTAAACGCGCTTCCTGATGTAACGGTGTTTAACAGAGTAAACATTACTGATATTGAAGTAAAGGACAATAAAGTAACAGGAGCCTATGGTATCGGCATTGAAAATGATACTTTTTATGTAATAGAAGCTAAAGCAGTCCTTATAGCAACAGGCGGTGCGGCAGGTCTTTACAAACCAAACAACTCCGGATTTTCGCAGCATAAAATGTGGTATCCTCCGTTTAATACAGGTGCCGGATATGCAATGGGAATACGTCACGGTGCTGAAATGACTACTTTTGAGATGAGATTCATAGCCCTCCGGTGCAAGGATACGATTGCACCTACAGGTACTCTTGCACAGGGAGTCGGTGCGAAACAGGTGAATTCACTCGGCGAGGTATATGAAACAAAGTATGGACTTACCACTTCGGAAAGACTTTACGGTACAGTAACGGAAAACCTTGAAGGAAGAGGACCATGTTATCTCCGTACAGAAGATATTTCAGAACCACAGGAACAGTCACTTCTGAAAGCGTACCTGAACATGGCTCCGTCACAGACAATAAAGTGGATAGAAGGCGATCTTCCGTCAGTACAGAACGTCGAGATCGAAGGAACAGAACCGTATATCGTCGGCGGTCATACTGCAAGCGGCTTCTGGGTGGATACGAAGAGGGCAACTACCATTGAAGGCCTTTACGCTGCAGGAGATGTGGCCGGCGGAGCACCGCAGAAATATGTCACAGGTGCTCTTGCAGAAGGTGAGATAGCTGCTGAAGCTATATCAGAATTTATTAAAGATGCTGCCGGAGATACGGTGAATGAAGATTCAGTAAAAAATCATATTGCGGAAGCAGAGAGGTTCCTTTCCGGTCCGAAGGGTGCTTTTACAGTCTGGCAGCTTGAAGAGGCAATGCAGACTGCGATGGATACTTATGCAGGCGGCATAAAAACCAATTACCGTTTCAACGAAAAACAGCTTGACATAGCTGACCGCAGAATAGATAAACTTAAGGAACTTTCTGATACTCTTCGTGCAGAGGATTTTCAGGAGCTTATGTATATCTATGAACTGCGTGAACGTCTTGAAGTCAGCAAAAGTGTAATTGCACACTTAAGAGCAAGAAAGGAAACACGCTGGCACAGCTTTGCCGAGAATCTTGATTATCCTGAACGTGATGATGAAAACTGGTATAAATACGTGAATTCCCGTAATGAAAACGGTAAACTTAAAATAATATACCGCAGCATTGTGAAAGGAGAGAGCTATGAGCATACTGATAGACCGTGAAAAATGTATCGGCTGCGGAAGCTGCAGTGAAGTCTGCCCTGGTACCCTTATAAAGCTCGATAATGAAGGCAAAGCCTTTATAAAATATCCTGAAAGCTGCTGGGGATGTACCTCCTGCCTGAAGGAATGCCCTGTTTTTGCAGTCAGATTTTATATAGGTGCTGACATCGGCGGTGCCGGCAGTCTTGTTCACACTGAACAGAACGGTGATATCCTCAGCTGGATAATCGACCGTCCTGACGGAAAAACGGTGACAATTGACATCGACCGCCGTGAATCAAATAAATACTGAAAGGGAGGCTTTTGAATGTCAGATTTATCTCATCTTGATGAACTTGAAGCCGAAGCTATATACATAATCAGGGAGGTAGCAGCAGAATGCGAAAAACCTGTAATGCTTTACTCTATAGGGAAAGACAGCTCAGTAATGCTTCATCTTGCCATGAAAGCGTTTTATCCTGAAAAACCGCCTTTTCCGTTTCTGCATGTAAATACTACATGGAAGTTCAGGGAAATGATCGAATTCCGTGACAGAATCGCCGAAAAACTCGGCATTGAAATGCTTGAATATATTAATGAGGACGGTGTGAAACAGGGTATCAATCCTTTTGATCACGGATCTGCTTACACTGATATCATGAAGACCCAGGCTTTGAAGCAGGCACTAAACAAATACGGTTTTACAGCGGCCTTCGGAGGCGGAAGACGTGATGAGGAAAAATCCCGTGCAAAGGAGAGAATATTCTCGTTCAGAAATTCCGCACATGCATGGGATCCGAAAAATCAGCGTCCTGAAATGTGGAAACTGTATAATACAAAGATAAACAAAGGTGAAAGTATCAGAGTTTTTCCTATATCCAACTGGACAGAAAAGGATATATGGCAGTACATAAAACGTGAGAACATAGATATCGTTCCGCTGTATTTTGCCGCTGAACGTCCCGTAGTCGAACGTGACGGCAATCTGATCATGGTGGATGACGAGCGTTTTCCGCTTCGTGAGGGTGAAGTACCACAGATAAAGTCAGTCCGTTTCCGTACACTTGGCTGCTATCCGCTTACCGGAGGTATTGAATCGACTGCCTCAAACCTTGATGAGATAATTGCCGAAACACTGAGCAGTGTTGAGTCGGAGAGAACTTCCCGTGTAATCGATAATGAAGCTGCAGGAAGTATGGAAAGAAGAAAAAGGGAGGGCTATTTCTGATGAAGGGATTGCTTAAATTTATTACCTGCGGAAGTGTGGACGACGGAAAATCCACACTTATAGGTCATATTTTATATGATGCGAAGCTCCTTTATACTGATCAGGAAAAGTCTCTGCAGCTTGACAGCAAGGTCGGCAGCAGAAACGGTGAGATAGACTATTCTCTGCTTCTTGACGGTCTCATGGCAGAACGTGAACAGGGTATTACTATCGACGTTGCTTACCGTTATTTTACTACAGATAACCGAAGCTTCATTGTCGCTGATACTCCCGGACATGAGGAATATACAAGAAACATGGCAGTGGGGGCTTCCTTTGCTGATCTTTCAGTTATACTTATCGATGCTTCACAGGGTGTTCTTGTTCAGACACGCCGCCATACAAGGATATGCAGCCTTATGGGCATACGCTATTTCGTATTTGCCGTAAATAAAATGGACCTTGTTGGTTACAGTGAAGAACGTTTTAACGAAATAAAAGACCAGATAATTGAGCTTAGCAGGAAACTTGGCCTTCAGAACATTAAAATAATCCCTCTTTCTGCTACTGAAGGTGACAATGTAACTGTAAAGTCAGACAATATTCCGTGGTATGAAGGCGGTTCACTGCTTGAATATCTTGAAACCGTTGATATTGTTTCAGATAACACCGAGGAAGGTTTCTATCTTCCGGTGCAGAGGGTAAGCCGTCCGGATCATACTTTCCGCGGATTTCAGGGTCAGATCGAATCAGGCAGAGTATCAGTCGGTGATGAGATAACAGCTCTTCCAAGCGGTGAAACTGCATCTGTAAAAGGCATACTGGCTGCAGGAAAAGAAACTGATACTGCGTTTGCCGGTCAGCCTGTCACCATCTCGCTTGACCGTGAAGTGGATGTATCAAGAGGCTGCGTGCTGCTTAAAAATACAGATATTCCTGTATGCCGTCAGTTTACTGCATCAGTTCTGTGGATGGATGAGGGTGTACTGAAAGCCGGAAATGATTACTTTATCAAAGCCGGAACAAAGCTGCTTCCTGGTGTTGTAACCGGCATAAACTATGCAGTTGACGTAAATACCGGTGAGCATATTGCTGCAGATACCATAACAAAGAACGGTATTGCAAACTGTGAAATAGTTCTCAGTGACATCACAGCAGCCGATCTTTTTGACAGACACAAAACATTAGGTGAGATCATACTTATAGACCGTGTGACCAATGCTACATCTGCCTGCGGGGTTATCACTAAAGTGGTAAGATTCGAAGGAAACTCCGGCAGAGCTTCGTTTGTAAACGGAGAAGTCAAAGCCAGAGGAGATATTTTTGAAGAATTCCTTTACGATCCTGAAAGCTTAAGCGTTTTCAAATATCAGCCTGTAAGCAGTACCTATTCCGTTGGTGACAGTATTCCTGTAAAAGGAAAGAGTTATGACTATCCTGATGACTTCGATATTCTTGTTATGCGTGACAGTGCAGCAGTTTCAGTACGCGGCAGAACTGTTACATCTATAAGAAAGTTAAGTGAGTACAGCTATTCCGGATCACCTCTGGTCAACGGCAGAGGATTCGGACTTAAGATCAGTTCTGAAGATGAACTTAAACAGTTTATAAGCGAATACAGCAGCAGTGAGGAGAAAAGCAAAAGTTTCTATGATAAATGGCTTGATTTTGGAACTTACAGAACTGTATCAGTAAAATAAAAATTGCAGCTTCCGGTTAGCGCTCAGGCGCTGACCGGAAGCTGTTTTTTTTCGAGCAATTGAATTTTACAAATGTTATTACATCAGAAGGACGTTTTTGCGGTCATCTGACTACTTCCCAGGCTTCTGATTTTTCCTTTAATTCATTCAGAGTCAAATGAAGTCCCTCCTGTTAAGTATTTACGGCCTTCTATATGAGTTAGCCTACGCTAATTATGATAACACAAAACTAACCGCATGTCAATATCGAATGTGAAAATTTTGTGAAAAATCAAGAATCAAAAGATTTCAGACGATATTGCAGTAATTAGCAATAGCTTATTCATTTGGTGATTTTGTTTGAAAAATCATTGACATTTATGTTTGTGAGTGATAAAATTAATTAGTGGTTAACAAAGACTAATCAAAAACCTAACGATAAAACATCTCCGAATCATATCGATACAAAAACTGGTGAGTCTTTGATAACCACTAAGTAAACAAAAATGATCATTTGTTTACGTTATTCTTTTTAATATTATAAAGGAGTGTATTTTTATGAACAAAATCTTTAAGAACGAGAAACTCATGTACATGCTTTGCGGTGCTGCTGCAATCATTGTAGGCAAGAAGATCGTTACTGCTGAAACCACAAGAAAAGCTGCGGTAAA
>JAGDDO010000158.1 GCA_017848205.1 Oscillospiraceae bacterium
CTTTTGATACCTGCGGTACTGAGGATCCAGGCTGTCAGCGTAGTGCCGATATTTGAACCCATAATAACGCCGACAGTCTGTTCAAGCTGCATAATGCCGGAATTAACAAGTCCTACAAGCATTACCGTCAGAGCGGATGATGACTGTACGGCGATGGTGATACCTGCACCGAGCGCCAGACTCTTAACAGGGTTTGATGTCATCTTTTTCAGCGTGCTTTCAAGCCTGCCGCCTGCAACTTTTTCAAGACTTTTCGACATAACGTGCATTCCGAAGAGAAAAAATGCCAGTCCTCCGCACAGTGTACATATCGAAAAAATATCCATAAAGATCTCCTATCTGAAATTAATACTTATTGTTGTTCCGACGCCCATCGTGCTTTCCACATCTATCTGCGCCCCGTGGCGGTCTGCGATGTGCTTTACGATCGACAGTCCAAGGCCTGTGCCGCCTTTTGCACGGCTGCGGCTCCTGTCAACACGGTAGAAACGCTCGAAAATGCGGGGAATGCTTTCTTTCGGGATACCGATCCCCGTATCGGCTATTATAAATCTGTTATCCTCGATCGTAATGTCAATATTTCCGTTTTCACGATTGTATTTGATCGCGTTGTCGATCAGGTTGTAGATCAGCTCGCTAAGCTCCGCGTGATTGCCTTTGACAGGTCTGGAAGTACCATGTATCGTGATACGAATGCCTTTCTTTTCTGCCTGCCCTGTGAGCCTTTCTTTGCATTCCTTTGCAGCAGCGGCTATATCCACAACATCATCAAGGGAAGCCGAAGCAACAGTATCGAGCTCTGACAAGCGCAGTATATCACCGATAAGTGTCTGCAGTCTTGCAGTTTCCGTTCTGATATTCTTCGCAAACTTCCTGCAGTCCTCACCCTGTGCCATGCCTGTTTCGATCAGCTCCGCATAGCCCGAAATGGAAGTCAGTGGTGTTTTCAGTTCGTGAGATACATTTGCAGTGAATTCCTGCCGCATAAGCTCCTGTGAGCTTCGCACAGCTTTTATCTCTTCTGCCAGCGGAATGATCTAGCTGTAGATCCCCATTTCTTCGGGTGACTTATTCTTTTCAAGCATTTCAGGTATGCGTTTCAGCGGTGCGATCAGTTTGTCCGTCAGCTTTACGGAAACGAACATAGAAACCGCTATTATGCAGACCGTAACAATGAGTATGATAATTACAGAGCGTTCAAACAGCCTGAAAATCGAACCGGAACGAATAGATACACGCAGGATATTGCCATCATCAAGCTTTTCAGCATAGTAATAATCCTCAGTACCGATCGTGTCCGAATAGCGTGTATCGCTGCCAGTTCCGTTTTCTATCGCCTGCGCTATCTCAGGACGGTCAAGATGATTGCTCATATTTTCCGCATCGGCATCACTCTCATACAGGACTGTACCGTCTTTATTAATAAGCGTGATGCGGAAGTCCTCCTTAGTGAAGCATTCGAGCTCATCGGGAGAGCTTATCTTATCATAGCACTGTGCCACGATATTGCATTCATGTGTCAGATTTTTTTTGACTTCTCTGTGAAAGAAGCCGTAGCAGACAAAAGTGGTTATCACGATACCTGTAATAGCTGTGATTATCCCCATATAGAACAAGCTGAATTGTATTTTCCTTTCCATATCACTCGTCCTTATCCAGCTTATAGCCAACATTCCGCACCGTTACAATATATTTTCCGCATTCACCCAGCTTTGCCCTGAGAGTACGGATATGCACATCGAGTGTGCGTCCGGTACTGTCATGTCCCCATATCCTGTCAAGTATATCGTCCCGCCTGAGAACGACCCTCGGATTTGACATAAACATTTTCAGCAGTTCAAATTCCTTGTAGGTAAGCTCTGCCGTTTTTCCGTCTGCGGTCACATCTCTTGTTTTTTCAGAGATCATCAGCTTTTCAAATGTCAGCTGACCGTCTGTATTCTTTGAGTTTCCACGCAGCCTTGCCTTTACTCGGCTGACCATTTCCATTACCCCGAAAGGTTTGCACATATAATCGTCAGCTCCGAGGTCAAGTCCCTTTACCCTGTCAAGTTCGCTGTCCTTTGCAGATATGATGATAACAGGAATGTTCTCATACACCGTATTATTACGAAGTTTTTTCAGTATCGTAAGCCCGTCATCACCTGGCAGCATTATATCAAGCAGAATAAGGTCAGGATGATTTTCTTCCAGTGCCTTGTAAAAACCTTCTGAATTCTCAAAACTCATCACTTCAAAATCGTTTTTTTCAAGGGCATAGCTTTCAAGCTCCCTGATGCGTTCTTCATCTTCAACTATATATATAAGCATTTAAACACGCTCCTCGGGTATTCAGTATATCACACCAATGTAAACTTGAACAGTATCGGTATGTAAAGTTCATGTTAAATAAAAACGCAAATAAAAAACAGGTATGCGTGATCATTGCGACTCGCATACCTGTTTTCAGTATTAAAGAAAGTGCTGATCTATCCTTGAATCAGCGAATTGGTATACGGGGCAAAGCCCCGTTTTCCCTCATCACGCAGATCCGGTAAAGCCGGATCTGCGGTTAAATAAGTGCTTAGTTTTTATCTTTGAAACGTTCCTTGAATTCCTTGAGCTTGTCAAAGAAATTCTTCTTCTTTTCATAGTTCTTGTCTTCGAGTGAAGCTTCGAATTCCTTGAGGAGTTCCTTCTGCTTCTTGTCGAGATTCTTCGGAACTTCAACGTATACCTTTACGTACTGGTCACCGCGTTCTGAACGCTGGAGCTTCTTGACACCCTTGCCTTTGAGTCTGAAGACTGTACCGGTCTGTGTGCCTTCGCCGATGGAGTACTTAACGTTTCCGTCGATAGTAGGAACCACAAGCTCGTCACCCATTACAGCCTGTGCATAGGTGATCGGGATCTCACAGTGGATATCGTATTCATCACGCTCGAAGAGAGGGTGATTCTTTACGCGGACGCCTACATTAAGGTTACCGCTTGGTCCGCCGTTTACACCGGCATCACCCTGTCCGCTTACGCGGAGCATCTGTCCGTCGTCGATACCTGCAGGAATGTCAACTGAAAGTGATTTTGAAACACGTACACGTCCGTTTCCGCCGCACTTTGAACACGGGTTGGAAACGATCTTTCCTTTACCGCCGCACTTGGTACATGGTTTCTGTGATGAGATCACGCCGAAAGGAGTTCTCTGTGCAACCTTGACCTGACCGCGTCCGCCGCATTCCGGACAGGTCTGCGGAGTTGAACCGGCTGATGCACCTGTACCTTTACAGTCAGGACATTTGTCGAGACGGTTGATCTTAATGTCGCGCTTAACACCCATGCAGGCTTCCATAAATTCAATTGTAACAGTTGTGTCGATGTCCTGTCCGCGTCTTGGAGCATCAGCACGTGCTCTTGTGCTTCCGCCGAAACCACCGCCGAATCCGCCTCCGAAGAGGTTTTCGAAAATGTCACCCATGTCGCCGAAAGGATTGAATCCTGCACCGCCGCCGAATCCGCCGCTGCCGTAGTTAGGATCTACACCGGCATGACCAAACTGGTCATAGCGTTCCTTCTTTGACGGATCTGAGAGGACTTCGTAAGCTTCATTAACTTCCTTGAACTTTTCAGCACAGTCCTTGTCGTCAGGATGAAGGTCAGGATGATATTTTCTTGCGAGCGAACGATAAGCCTTTTTTATGTCGTCTGCACTTGCGGTTTTCTGTACGCCAAGCACTTCATAGTAGTCTCTTTTATCAGCCATATGTTCCTCCGTATATTGCTTGAATTATGATGATGACATCAGTTCCTGCTGAATGCAGAAAAGCTGAAGTTTATGGATTACAGTGAAGATCAGAGTAAAACCGGAGTTCACTGTAATACGGAAATCAGAGCGAATCTGTGATCCGCCCTGAAAATCCTGTTTATAATGTATGTATTATGATTAAGCTTCTGTGAAGTCAGCGTCAACTACGTTGTCGTCCTTCTTGTCGTTTACATTGCCTGCATCAGCAGCACCGCCTGCGAATCCGCCTGCAGCAGCGTTAGGATCCTGACCTGCAGCAGCACCGGCAGCCTGGTAAACCTTTGATGAAAGATCGTAGAATGCCTTCTGAAGTTCATCTGTCTTAGCCTTGATGTCGTCAATGTTGTCAGCCTTGAGAGCAGCCTTGAGTTCTTCGAGCTTGCTTTCGATAGGAGCCTTGTCTTCAGCGCTTACCTTGTCGCCGAATTCGCCGAGAGCCTTTTCGCACTGGAATACGAGGTTTTCACCGTTGTTCTTTGCGTCAACGTCTTCACGGCGCTTCTTGTCTTCTTCAGCGAACTGTTCAGCTTCCTTGACAGCCTTGTCGATGTCTTCCTTTGACATGTTTGTTGAAGCTGTGATAGAAATGTTCTGTTCCTTGCCTGTGCCGAGGTCCTTAGCAGAAACGTGTACGATACCGTTCTGGTCGATGTCGAATGTAACTTCGATCTGTGGGATTCCTCTCGGAGCAGGTGCGATACCGTCGAGACGGAACATACCGAGCTGCTTGTTGTCCTTGGCGAATTCACGTTCACCCTGGAGGATGTTGATGTCAACAGCGCTCTGATTATCAGCAGCAGTTGAGAAGATCTGTGACTTCTTTGTAGGAATTGTTGTATTTCTTTCGATGATCTTTGTGCATACACCGCCCATTGTTTCAAGGCCGAGTGAAAGTGGTGTTACGTCGAGGAGGAGGAGACCTTCCTTAACGTCGCCGCCGAGTACACCGCCCTGGTAAGCAGCACCGAGAGCAACGCATTCGTCAGGGTTGATGCCCTTGAACGGATCCTTGCCTATGCGCTTCTTAACAGCTTCCTGAACAGCCGGGATTCTTGATGAACCACCAACGAGGAGAACCTTGTTGAGGTCGTTTGCTGAAAGTCCGCTGTCCTTGAGTGCCTGATCAACAGGTCCCATTGTTGCTGCAACGAGATCAGCTGTGAGTTCGTTGAACTTAGCCTGTGTAAGTGTGAGGTCGAGGTGCTTAGGGCCTGAAGCATCAGCTGAGATGAACGGGAGGTTGATGTTTGAAGTTGTTGTTGATGAAAGTTCGATCTTAGCCTTTTCAGCTGCTTCCTTGAGTCTCTGCATTGCGAGCTTGTCGCCTGAGAGGTCAAGACCTTCAGCCTGCTTGAATTCAGCGATCATCCAGTCGATGATCCTCTGGTCGAAGTCATCACCGCCGAGACGGTTGTTACCAGCTGTAGCGAGAACTTCTGTTACACCGTCGCCCATTTCGATGATAGATACGTCGAATGTACCGCCGCCGAGGTCGTATACCATGATCTTCTGGTCATCTTCCTTGTCGATGCCGTAAGAAAGAGCAGCAGCTGTAGGTTCGTTGATGATTCTCTTTACTGTGAGACCTGCGATCTGACCAGCGTCCTTTGTAGCCTGTCTCTGTGAGTCTGTGAAGTAAGCAGGAACTGTGATAACAGCTTCTGTAACCTTTTCACCAAGGTAAGCTTCGGCGTCAGCCTTGAGCTTCTGGAGTACCATTGCTGAGATCTCCTGAGGTGTGTACTTCTTGCCGTCTATATCTACCTTGTAGTCTGAACCCATGTGACGCTTGATAGAGCTGATAGTCTTGTCAGGGTTTGTGATAGCCTGATGCTTTGCTGTCTGACCAACAAGTCTTTCGCCTGATTTTGTGAATGCTACAACAGAAGGAGTTGTTCTTGCACCTTCTGAGTTAGGGATAACTACTGAGTTACCGCCTTCCATAACTGCTACGCATGAGTTTGTTGTACCTAAGTCAATACCAATGATCTTTCCCATAGTAAATTCATCCTTTCAATTTGATTATATATTTGTTTGTTTTCTGCTTTACTGATTTCCGGATCAGGCTGTAACTGCAACCATTGCCGGTCTGATGATCCTGTCTCCGAGCTTATAGCCCTTCTGGAAGACTTCGCAGACGATATCGGATTCGCCGTCTTCGCTTTCAACCTGCTTGATAGCGTTGTGAAGGTTCGGATCGAATTTTGCACCGACTGCTTCTATTTCTGTAACTCCGAGTTTTTCGAGTATTCCGTTCATCTGAGTGAAGATCATTTCAACACCCTTTTTGAAATTCTCGTCTTCGCACGGAGCATCAAGAGCTCTGTCGAAATTGTCGAGTGCCGGAAGGATAGCTCCGATCGTCTTTGCTGCGGAGTCTCCGTAGGCCTCTGTTTTTTCTCTGGAAGTTCTTTTGCGGAAGTTGTCGAACTCAGCGAAAAGTCTCATGTAATTGTCCTTTTCTTTCTTAAGTTCTTCTTCAAGCGCCTTTACCTTGTCGTCAGCGCTTTCTTCGGCAGGCGCCTCTGAAGTTTCTTCTGCCTCAGCGTTTTCTGCTGCAGCTTCTTCTGCTTCGTTTTCAGAAGCTTCGTTTACTTCGAGTTCCTGTTCTGAAGTTTCCTCTGCGTGCTTTTTCTTACTCATTATTGTCTGGTTCCTTTCCCGCAGATTCCGGAACATCTTCTCCGGTAAGAACATCTGTTATCTTCTGCGTAAAATATTCTATATAAGGTATGATCTTTGCGTAATTAAGTCTCATCGGTCCGACTATTCCGAGTGAACCGGCTTCCTTGTCTCCCTTGCGGTACTTTGAAACTATCATACTCGAATTGCCGATTATGAAGTCGTCCTTTTCCTCGCTGAACATTACCTGTATTCCGCTGAAGCTGCTGTCAAGGAACTCAGCAAAATCGTTTTTGTGTTCAATGAATCTTACTATCTCGTTTTTGTCAAAGTCACTGCACGAGATAAGGTTGTTTGTGCCGCTTATTGTAAGCTCGTTGTGGAGAAGATCCTGTGAAAGTTCACACAGACCTTTTACAAGAGGAGCAAGGGTTATCATGTAAGCACCGAGTGCTGTAATAAGTTTTTCCATTCGTTCTTCCGAGAGCTCCTCAATTGAAACACCCTGAAGATTTTCCTGAATGTAGTGTGAGAAAAATGCGAGCTGTTCTTCATCAAGATCAAACTCAAGTCTGCAGGCTTTGTTCTTTATGCTGCCGTTCGATGTGATAAGCAGTATCAGGTAAAGCCGCTTGCCGGTAGGAACAACGTCCACCTTGGTGATGACTGAGAACTTAGGAGCTGAATTCGCAACCACTGAAGCGCACTGTGTAAGCTCTGCAAGAGCCTTTCCGGCACTCTGGATTATCGATTCCTCAGTGAGATTTTCTTCTTCACCCAGCATTGCGTCAAGTCTCTGACGCTCGCTCTCCGAGAGTTCCTCGACGGTCATCAGCTGATCTATGTAAAGGCGGTATCCGCTGAATGTAGGGATTCGACCTGCCGATGTGTGAGGCTGTTCAAGGTATCCGAGCTGCTCAAGAACAGACATGTCATTTCGTATTGTGGCCGCTGAAACGTTGATGCCCGGTACTTTGGAAATGGCCTTTGAACCAACGGGCTCACCTGTCAGAATCTATTCATCTACAACAGCTGCCAGTATTTTTAGCTTTCGTTCATCCATCTGAAAGCCTCCTGATTAGCAATATTGGTTCGCAAGTGTTAGCACTCTATCTCTCTGAGTGCTAAATATAATTTAACATTATTTAAGGCGAATGTCAATAGGTTTATTCATCTTTGTTAAAACTGTCAAAGCCACTGCCC
>JAGDDO010000159.1 GCA_017848205.1 Oscillospiraceae bacterium
AGTTGTTTTCAAACGCAGTTTTATACTCGACCTTATCGTTTTCTATAAGTTTTAAAGCACGGTCGAACACGCCGCTGTCATAGGCTGATGTCCACTTTTCTATGATTATGTCACGATACCATGACTGATTCATAAGAACTGCAAGCCATGGATTGATTGTTTCTAATCCCCATTCATAAACGCTTGGATCAACTTTAGCCGGTGAATTAACATCAGGAACTATGCTTGCCGCATAGAAACCTGTTCCGTCAGCACAGCGATCCTTATTACCCATTGCTGAGTCAAAATCCCACGGTGCTTCAAAGCGGAGTTTCTTATCTCCTTCTGCGCTGAAGTCGGCATCCATATAGAAACTTGCAAAGTATATATCAGCATCACATGTAAGTTCACTTATTATATACATATCTGCAAGTGAATCTACATCTACAACTCTTCTAACCGCTTCTTCCGGAGTGATAGAAGCATCCTCAGTTATCTTTGAAAAATCATCATTGAAAACAAATGCCTTGTTATTGTACGAAGCCTCATACATTATCCTGTAAGTGTTATTTACAAAGTTTTTGATAAACGCTTTCTGTTCCTTTGTATTGATCTTACTTTTAATTACTATGCCGGTTTCACCCTTATAGTCATTATCGTCTTTCGGCTGACATTGTATTTTCTTTCCCTTCTCGTCACCGTTAAAAGATTCAAGAGGTGCATTGTCTGCGTAGTCCGGGACAAAAGTCTGCATATCATCTTCAGCATAGTAAGCTCCGTCGAATTCAAGTAAATAGCCGATATCTGTTCCGGTATAGTCTTTTGGCGCATCAAAGATATTTACACGGTTTTCATTTATCTGCTGCTGTTCAGCAAGAAGATAAACACCGAAATATTCACCGTTAATGTCAACTTCAACAAGTTCAGCGTCGGATGCATAAAGTCCGTCCTTTTCAAGGATCTCACGTGAAATACTGAGTGCTGTTTTGTTTCTGAGCATAGATGCGTCCTTGTACTCGGCAAGAAGAACCCAGTTTCTCATAGCATTGTCATCATTGAGTCCCTTCATTGACTGCTTTTCATTGAACTTGATCCTCAAAGGCTTTTTATCATAGGTCGTAGTCCAGTTACCACGAACCTTAACGTCCGCCGGAGCACCGTCAATAATTACTGAACCGTCAGGATCACGCAGAGTAACAGTGCAGGCTTCATAATACGGTTCAGCCGGAATCTTATAACCTGGTGTATATGATGCTATCATTTCAGAAACAAATCCGGCAACAGGAACTGTTGCAAAATCAATAGCTTTCGGATCGTTGCTTATCGTCTGAATTGACACACGCTGCATACATAAGTTACTGTAATCAAGTTCAGCTTTCGATTCTTCGGATTTTTCTGTCTGGCTCTGTGTGGCTGAGTTCTGATTCTGTGAAGCTGAATCGCCGCTACCATTGTTCCCTCCTGCAGTTGCAGTGCATGATGTTAGCATAAGCAAAGCACTTAGGGCAGCAATGATCTTTGTGTACTTCATAGTGTTGGTTCTCCTTATAATATTACGTCGGAATTACAGTAAACGCAAAAATTTTAATTCGATTACTATAATTATTAAAATGATGTTTTCAGTATACCATACCTATAAAAGTTAATCAATATATTTCTTGCGATTTTAACCTTTTTGTAAACTTTGCATAACATATCACCATGTCATAGTTAAGGGAAACAATGATTAAATCGGAAATCCAGCTTCGCCGGATTTCCTGAGGTTGGAATTGCGTGGCTTCGCCCTGTGGCCCATGCTGATTTATAAATAAAATCAGCATATTTTTAAGTTATCCCTTCTTTCAAATTCTGTCTGACACTAAGCAGTGACAAATGTCATCACTTTTATAAGAAGCACACAAAATACTCTGATTCCATTGACATTAAAATTTTACAGTGATATAATTTATAGTAAATTTTAAAACTGCCCTGCACATTCATATACTTCATGTACTGTGCGCATACCGGCAGACAGTGAAATTTCTTATGTCTTTCACTGAAATAATTATGAATAGGAGAATAACAAAATGAAAAAATTCACAGCAGCTGTATTATCAGCATGCATACTTTCCGCGGCAGCATTTTCTTCAATCCCGGATCAGACATCCGCTGCAAAAACAAAGGGAGATATCAACGGTGACGGTTCAGTAAACTCAGCTGATTTTCTTTCGGTAGTAAAGTATTTTCAGGGAGTATCGACAGACGCTGACAAATCTCTTTTTGATATGAATGATGACGGAAAGATCAACATTGTTGATTTCGTCACTTTAAAGGACAGGATCGTACCTGTAAAACAGAAAAGCGATTTTGAAATAAAAGACGGAGTACTCATAAAGTATAACGGAAAAGATAAGATAGTTAAAATTCCTGAAACAGTAACGGAGATAGCTGAAAGTGCTTTCTGGAGCAATGATGATATAGTCGCTGTATACATTCCGGGAACAGTAAAGAAAGTCGGAGACAGCGCATTCTGGAGCTGCAGTGCTCTTGAATACCTTGATATTGCTGAAGGTGTTGAATCTTTAGGTCAGACTCTTACATGGAGCTGCCCGTCACTTAAGGACGTAAACCTGCCGTCAACCATAAAAGTTTCAGCTAAAGACAAAGATATGTGTGATATGTTCGACAACTGTCCTTTAGTAACTTTCCATCTTCCTGAATCCGCTA
>JAGDDO010000160.1 GCA_017848205.1 Oscillospiraceae bacterium
GATCGTCATTGCAGAAGCACAGCATGAAGAAAAGCAGGAGGATGAACTCGGTCCGTTCTACAAGGAAGTGGAAGTTGAGTCTGAGACATATCCTGATGAAAGCAGCATAGAAACCACAGCGGAAGAAAACACAGCCGAAGCGGAACCGCTCTCTGATGCTTCACTGGATCAGACTGCTGAACCTCAGGATAATTCCGCACCGGCACCTCAGAGCACGCCTGTTCCTGAACAGGATGCTGCACAGCCAGTTCCTGAACCGGTACCTCAGAGTGCTCCGGCACCACAGCCAGCGGCTGCGCAGACAGCTTCAGCACCGGCAGCCCAGAGCGCACCTGCTCCTCAGCCGGCTGCTCCACAGGCAACTTCCGCACCGAAACCTCAGAGTGCACCTGCACCTCAGCAGGCGCCTTCACAGCCTGCTCCTGCACCGACAGTCCAGAGCGCACCTGCTCCTCAGCCTGCAGTTTCCAGACCTGCTCCTCCACCGGCACCTCAGAGTGCTCCGGCTCCTGCAGCTCCTCCGCCGGCCCCTAAACCGGCACCGCCTAAGCCTGCAGCTCCGGGTCAGAGAAGCGGTCCTCTCGAAATAGAAGGCCTCAATGTAAAACTCGCTCTTTCCCTTCTCGGAACCGAAAAGCTCTTCCTTACTGTACTCAAACAGTATTTCTGTGCAATCGAACAGAAGGCACGTTCCATCGAGAACCACTACAACAATGAAGACTGGAAGAATTACACCATCGAAGTTCACGCTCTCAAGAGCACTTCAAAACAGATCGGTGCGGAACACGTTTCTGCTGTTGCCGCTGAACTGGAGAAGGCCGGAAATGAAGGCAACATCGATCTTATCCGCGAAAAAAATGCCGGTATGCTTGCAGAATACCGCGGCTACAGAAAATCGCTCAAATATCTCTTCCCTGACGTTCCTGACGAGGACGAGGAAAAGGAAGCTGACAGCGGTCAGATAAACGAACAGCTGGACAAGCTTGCCGAAGCCATAGAAGATTTTGACTCACTCACTATGGAAGAAGTAGTTGAAAATCTGAGCAAATTCAAACTGACCGGTGAAGGCAAAACGGTATTTGACGAACTGAAGGAAGCTGTTTCCTCATCCGAACTGGAAAAATGCTCTGAACTCATTGCAAAGTGGAAAGGCATACTCGGATAAACCGGAACAGCCGTACCGTGTTAAAAAACTAAAAGAACAACATAAACGCATCCGGGAAAACATCAGTTTCCGGATGCGTCCCTTGTTCTTCACCGCATAATATTTTTTGAAAGGAAACATCATGAGAAGTCAGAACACCGGTTTAAAAACAAAAAAGCAATGGGTCCTTTTCATCACAGGACTCATCGCCTTCCTCACCGGTGCCGTCATTTTAGGATTTTTCGGCATACGGAAAATATGCAGGGAAATTCACAGACAGAAACTTTTAAACGAAAACCCGGTCATTGAGATAGCTGATCTGCACATAAAAGCGCCCATACTTGAAGGCACGGAAAACGAAGTGCTTGCAGAGGGCACAGGGCACTTTACCGGAACAGGTGATTTCGGAAGCGGGAATTACTGTATTGCCGGACACAGCAGCACCATTTACAAAGAGTATTTCAATGGTCTCAAAAACGCAGACAAAGGAATGGATATAACGCTGTACGACTTAAGCAGAAAAGAATATGTCTATACCATTTCTGAAAAATATATCGTCGACCCCGGTGAAACCTGGGTACTCGATGATTTCGGCGACGACCGCATAACGCTGGTGACCTGCACCGATGACGGAAGCCAGAGGCAGATCATTGTCGGACTTCTTAAAAAAACTGATTAAACACAAAAAAGTCTTACCGTTTTGAAGCGGTAAGACTTTTTTTACAGTAAACAGCCAGCATTCGTGCTGTCTACTTTAGCCGGCTTTGTACACAAATGCTGATCATTTGGTATTTTCAATGTTCCATTTGAAATTACAGAGTTTCTTTGCTCTGGTACCGTCAAGAACATTGTTGTTGAAGAATGTATCCATGTCGTTATAGCGGTAATTCGTCTTCTGGTCGCCCTTACTGGTCAGACGTCCTATAAGGCTCTTCATCTTGTCTTTGCCGACGTTTCTCTGAATAGCAGGGCCATATGTTTTTCTTGCTCTTGCATAGGCGATTATCTCACGTGCCGAGCAGATGTTATTGTCAGCTATATTGTAAAGGCCGCTGTAAGTTCTGTCTTCGGCATACTTTACGTAGCACATGATAAACTCCACGAGATTATGCAGACAGCAGAACTGAAATCCGTAGTCACCTGAGTAGTATACAAACAGTCCGTCAGTTTCAGGGTCATATATCTTTGCCATGAGATTGTCTGAAAAATCACTTGTGTAGATAGGTGCCACTCTGAGAGCTGCTCCTATGACCTCCGGATTTGACTTTATAGCTTCGCCGAATTTTTCTTCGGCTTTTCTTTTGAGCTTTGCGTAGTTTGAATCGATCTTCAGCCTGTCGGTTTCTCTGATAGGCTCTCTTGATTTAGGAAACTCATAAACCTGACTCGTGCTTATAAGAATAGCTTTCTTTATACCGGACGAAACCGCAAGAGTATAAAGATAGTCATCATACATGGCACTTTCCTTAACGTCGCTGTCAGTTATTATATCTTTAAGATCGTTGTCTGCTGTGTATGCACAGTGAACAAGTATATCTATTTTTTCCTTTTTAAAAAGATCTTCAAATACTGCACGGTCTCTCGGACCTGCACTTACAAAAGTGTATCGTTCTTTTCCCTCATTGTAGGTGCTTGACTTAGTGTCGGTTCCGATTATCTCATTATTATCTCTTTTGAGTAATCCTGAGCAGACCTTTTCACCCATGAGCCCGCAAGCACCGGTAACTAAGATCTTAGCCATCCTCACATTCTCCTTTCGGTCAGATAGTGTTGTTTTATTTCCTTTTTTGTTATATAATAATAGTGTACATCAGTAAGATTTGATCATTTACTGCAGAATAATGCAGAAATGATTTTGTTTTCATCATAATTTAATAAAAAATCGTACTATTTTCCTTCTATAGTATAACATATTTATAAAACAAAATCAATGGGAATCTTACAAAATCGACATTATACACATACATTGGACATCTCTATGAATAAATTCGCTATATTTGAAGATAACAAACGTTACTACACCCAGAACAGATTTCTCCGTGAATCTTTCGGTGAAAAAGTTGTCAAACTCTCACTTAACGCCGGGTTCACATGTCCGAACCGGGACGGAACATGCGGTACAGGCGGATGCATATACTGCTCCCCTCTGCTCAGCGGTGATTTTTCAGGCCGCGCCGGACTGACGGTAACAGAACAGATGAAGGAACAGATCGCTCTGCTTTCAGAAAAATGGAAAAGTTCAAGCTACATAGCCTATTTCCAGGCCGGAACAAACACATACGCACCGGTGGAAAAACTATCATTACTTTTTGATGAGGCACTCGCCTTTCCGGGCACAAAAGGCCTGACTGTCGCCACCAGAGCTGACTGCCTGCCGGATGACGTGCTGAAACTGCTCGGTGAAATGTCCGGCCGGACATTTCTTACAGTCGAACTCGGTCTGCAGACCATCCACGACAGAACTGCAGAATTTATAAACCGCGGACATACGTTCGGTACTTTCCTTAAGTCTTACGAAAAGCTTAAGGACATGGGGATACGCACTTGCATCCACATGATAAACGGTCTTCCGGGCGAGACAAGGGAAATGATGCTCGAAACATCAGAAAAGGTAAGTGAACTTCATCCGGGTGCAGTAAAGATACACATGCTGCATATAACAGGCGGTACGAAGCTTTCGGAGATATACAAGGCAGATCCCTTCCCTCTTCTTTCGAAAGAGGAATACATATCACTCGTATGCGACCAGATCGAGCTCACCGCTCCTGACATTGTAATAGAACGTGTCACCGGAGACGGAGACAAAAGAATACTTGAAGCTCCTCTGTGGACCTGTGACAAGCGCTCAGTGCTCAACGGCATAGACAAGGAGCTAAAAAGACGCGACAGCTTTCAGGGTAAAAAAAGCAGGGCATCCGGTTAAACGGTGTCCTGCTTTTTTCTTATGATTTTCCGTTATTAGCATCGTCAATAAGAGCATCGATCACATCGTAGCACGAATTAACAGTCTCTGACCAAGGTGTTCCGACCTGAAGCGTTCCTCTGATACCGGTTTCCGCACTGTCAAGAATGCTTGTTACATCCTTGCTTACGCCTACATAGAAATCAAATACCGGATGCTCGTTGGCCATTTCAGTCATCTTGTCTCTCATGGCTACCATTTCAGGTGTCCAGCCGTATGATTCGACTGTCATATCTTCACCGAGCTTTCTGAGGCCGTCGTTAAGAAGAACTGCTCTCTTGCACTCGGCAAACTTCGCAACGCCTTCAGGGTTCTTTCCGCCTGATACCATCATAAATCCTTCTACAGTGGAAGGAATGTAGTAGTTGTCAGCCTTCGGATCCTTAGGCATAGGTACAAAGAATGCATCTTCGCCGAAGGTCTTCTTCCATTCTTCAGCAGGTTTATAGACTGCCCACAGTCCGCACGGATAGAAAAGTTCCTTTCCTTCGCCGATAAAATTCGGCTTTTCCTGCCAGTCGAAGAGTCCCTTGTCAAGGACACATCCGTCATCGTGAAGCTCAGCCATGAACTTCTGAACACGTTCAATGGCAGGATCTTTAAGATTATTTACGAGCTTTCCGTCTTCAAGTCCTATGTACGGAACACCAGTAGTAAGGGAAAGAGCTGCCTCTGTCCAGTATCCGTCTATACCGTAAAGTCCGTTTTCAGGATCAACGAAATCATCAAGCTGCTTCTTGAAAGTATCCCAGTTCCATTCGCCCTTTGCGAACAGTTCGGCAGGATCTTCAAGACCGTATTCCTCTATTGTTTTTCTGTTGTAGAAAACCGCAGTGTTTGCACCGCTTACATCTGTGCAGATAACATAGTGTTTGCCGTTCCAGAGAAAGATATCGTTGGCTTTCTTTACATCTGCCCAGAGTTCGGAACTGAAGTCGATATAGTCATCGACAGGAACGAACATGGACTTTATAGCGCCCTTAGGGAACGCATCTGTGTCTCCCGCAGGGAAAAAGTCTATTCCTTCGTCGCCGTTTATGGCAGTGGCAAGCTTGTCGTATCTTACAGACCAGTCAATGATGGTCTCTTCGATATTTCCGCCGTATCTCTCCTGAAATACAACAAGGTTAGGATCTTTTTCTGCAGAAAAGCCCCAGTTTGCCATCCATTTGATAGTTTTGTTTTCCAGTTCACCCGTAAGTCTGGAATCCTTTGCTGCAAGACTGGCAAGTTCTTCTCTTGTAGCCGTATCGAGATTATCAGTTTTTCCGTTAGACGGCTTATCACACGAAGCAAGTGAAGCTGTAAGAATGACTGCTGCCAGTGAAGCAAATAGTCTTCCTGTTCTAATCATATTTTCGTATCCTTTCTGTAATCAGAAGCATGACGTCCATTCCCGTCACGCCCTGAACTTTACTTTCAGATTCCTGTCTGCGGCTGCCCCGATGGCTGCTGCTCTGCTGCATGTTCCAGACCCTGACTTAACATGGTCTCCACGTGCCCGTCTGCAAGGGAATAGAAAACGGTTTTCCCCTCCCTGCGGAACTTTACAAGTCTTGCCTGTTTGAGCACACGCAGCTGGTGTGAGATAGCTGACTGCTGCATTCCGAGAAGTCCGGCAATGTCACAGACACACATCTCCTCCTTCAGAAGAAGGAATAAAATCTTTATCCTTGTTGCGTCACCGAAAACCTTGAACAGCTCGGAAACATCATACAGCACATTATCGTCAGGCATGTTCCCGTCAAATCCAGAGTGTTCAGGACTACAGTGACAATGTTCTTTTTCCATAGTGATCTCCTGATCAGTGCCCTTCCTTAAGCACCACTTTGACTTTATTCTTTTTGTTGTTGTAAAGATCCTTGTCTGCGCCCGACATAAGCTGGTCTATCGTCTCGCCGTCAGCAGTACTGAAAATGTACATTCCCGTGCTGATACCGATATTGTACGGCTTGTCGCTCACAGCATTGAAAGATTCCGCCAGATCCTGTATTCTCCGGCAGACAGTCTTTATTCTCTTCTCATCAATATCCATGATAAATGCCACAAACTCATCCCCGCCCACACGTCCTACAACATCTGACTTTCTCAGACTTGAACAGAGTATTTCCGAGGCTTTTCTGATGGCAAAATCACCTTCCTTGTGGCCGAAGGTATCATTTATCACCTTCAGACAATCAAGGTCAGCGTAAAGCACAGCACCGCTGCATGTTTTTTCTCTTTTACCGGAAAGAAGCTTCTCCGACTCGCTTATGAAACCGCGGCGGTTATAAATTCCGGTAAGCTGATCTGTAACTGACTCAACGCTGAGTTTTCTGTTGGCTTCCTCAACGTTGTCAAGAGCATTTGTAAGCTGCCCCATAAACTGCGTAAGCTTGATGGCAGTGCTTATCTGCAGCGAAATATTCATTATTTCAGACATAAGGCCGATGGAACTGCTTTCCATCAGGATTATGCCGTACTGTTCGCAGTTGAAATAAAGTGCCTGCAGAACCATTGTCCTGCGGTATTCATCCTTAAAAAATTTATTGGTCAGGAATTCATCGTAGCGCATTTTCTGTTCGTTATGATCCGGAAAAACAAAGGAGCCGTTGTCATACAAAGCCTTGAGATAGATATGTTCCGGTCTCTCCCAGGTATTTGTGCTGCATATGCCTGAAGTTTGTGAAAGCCCGTCAAATGATTTATTGTACAGATAAAGGTAACAGCTTTTTACATGCAGCTGTTTTATATCATTCATAAGCAGTCTTAAACTCTCGGATTCATTGTTTCCGCTGGCCATCATATCGTCTGCGATACGTGAGAAAACCAGACGGTCCGCTATCATTCTGCTTTCAATACTCTGGCTTTTTTCTGCAAACTGAAGACTTACGCTGCGGAAAAATCTTTCAAAGACTCTGAACACGACCTCACGTTTCGGTCCGGCGTTGCCCTCAAGAGCAACTTTACGCATTGCAAAAGCCACAGCATTTATAGCGTCGAACGTAAAAAAGTCCATATTTTCTTCGCACATAAGTTCCGAAACGAGCTTGCCCATTTCGGAAGATGTTATAGGTGAAGCGGAAGGTCCTACGGCACGGTCGTAAACAAAACCTAAAAATTCACGAAGGATCCGTATCTGCTTCTGCGGCATTATATCAAGCGAAGACTTTTTTACAGTGTATTTTAAAATGTTTTCAATGAGTTTTTCCTTTGGTACATCAAGACTTATGCCCTTTGTTTCAGTTTCCCTGACTGCCTCAGGACTGCATCCGCAGGACTGTCTTGTTATAAGCATGGTGTCTACCGATACCTTTTTGAATACTCCTGTTTTACAGTAATCCACAGCGCTGACAACGGCAGTGTAACCCATAGTCATAACGTTGGACTTTACCGTAGTAAGCGGTGGTACCATTACATTGGCAAACGCAGCGTCATCGAATCCGGCAACGAAAAGATCAGTGCCTATCCTGATACCGCGCTCCGCACATACTTCCTTTACGCACCTGATCATCGTGTCATTGGCACTGCAGATAACTTCGGGAAAGTTACCGTTCATTTCATCGAACCACGCTCTTACGGTATCTGTGCAGTTATCTGAAAAATCGCCGTAGGCAATGTAATTATCAGGAACTTCAAGTTCGTGCTCAGCCATTACCTGCCTGTAGACATCAGCTCTTTCTTCAGCCACGGTATTGTTCTCAGGTCCGCTTAAAAATGCGATCCTGCGCATGCCGTGGACTGTTATGAAATGCTCTATCTCCTGTCTAAGCCCGCTCATACTGTAAAGAATGCTCGGATAACCTTCCACATCAGACTCAAGAGCGATAACTTTCAGACCTTTGTAGTTTTCGAGAAATTGTTTTCTTTCACTTTCGTTCAGAGGAGAAGCAACAGTTCCAATCGATACGATAAGCACATCAATGTTATTGGAATTCACGAATGTATAAAGGATATTGTTCTGGATCTCAAATCTTTTTATTTCTCTCGTTTCCCAGGTGTTTACCAGTTCACGGCCCGGAACAATAAGAAGATTAGCATCAAGTTCTTCCGCAGCAACAGCCGCACCCTGACACACAAGTGTTGAGTAGTCGTTCTGTATGCTGTTTACAAAGAGTCCGATGTTAATTCTCTTACCCTTTTCCATTGTTATCTCCCCCTTCCCGTATCAGATTTTCAGTAAAAATAAAAATACTGATTACAAACAATCCTATACAATAATAATACAACATAATAGTGTATATGTCAATGTCTTTACTGCACTTTGCACAAGAAAAACAAAAACTTAATGCAATTATCAGCTTATTTCACCAAGCATGGACGGATCACTTCGCACAAAATGGAAAAGATACTGCTGGGCGATACCTTCGATACCTTTTGCACATTCCGGCATACCGTCAGGATAAAAGCGTGCCATAACCCTTTTCATCCACACATCTACCGGAAAAGCCTCTGTTCTGTACATACCGAAAAGGAGCACACAGTCAGCGACCTTCGGGCCGACGCCGCAGATGCGCATAAGTTCCTTTCTTGCATCTTCAAAGGGAAGTGCACGGACCTTTTCAAGATCGATCTCGCGGGATGCTGTCCGTTTCGCAGCATCGACAATGTATTTTGCACGGAAGCCTGCTCTCAGAAACGCAAGCGACTCCGCAGTTTCGGCAGCAAGCGTCTCATTGTCAGGAAATCCGCCGTATTTTTCGCATAGCCTGCCGATTATCCCCTTTATTCTCGGAATGTTATTGTTCTGGGAAATTATAAACGAGCACAAAGTCTCCCACGTATCCTGGCGGAGTATCCTTATGCCGGAGGCAAACGCACATGCTTTCGAAAGGGTTTCATCTTCAGAAAGCCGTTTTATAATCGCCTCGTAGTCAGTCTCAAAATCAAAATAATCCTTCCATACTGAAAGGAACTTTTTCTCGGAAACTCCCTCAAAAAGAAACTCGCCCTTCCTCAGTTCCGAGACAACAAGATGCTCATTCAGAAAATCCCCTTCAAAAGCGCCGTCCTCTCTTTCGCTCCATCTGAATGCCTGTCCGCAGTCCAGCGTCTGTGCCAGATCAAAACAATTCTGGCTCACAATTATCCCATCATCTGTAATTTTGTAATCCATATTTTTTCTTTACTGTTCTTTCTCCTGATAAGTATTATTCGATTCAACACAATCAACAACTACTCAGAACAGGTTTTTTCCACCGTTTCCACAGATTTTTCAACAGCTGATTCTGCGGTTTTCAACATGGTAATCTGTTTTTTCCACATTTTCAACAGGATTTTCCACAAATCCCAAACGTTTTAACATACCTGACAATCTTCCGGAAAAGTGTTGCTTAAAGCCCGCTGATCCCGTTTCAGGTCCGGATTTTCCGTATCCAGAGATGCCGCGGATGCAGGACTTTGCCGAAATTCCTGCTATGATTTATTCAGAAATCATGCTTTATCGGTTATCACTTTTTCAAAACCGTTTGCCCTTGCGATTATCTTAGGACCGTTTTTGAAGACCCTGAAATTGTTTAATTCCTTATCGGTAGAATATTTGAATCCGTCATAGTTTATATCCACTGCGGAACGCAGCTGACCGCACTTTATCTCAACGCCAGCACTGCTGCTTCTGCATTTCCGGTCAAGTTCAACGATTTCGGAATAAACTGTATCACGCTGATGTCTTCTGGCTCTGAGATGGAGTTCAAGTTTTTCAAGAAGAGCCATCTGCACCTGATTGAGCGATTCTTTCTTTACCTCAAGAAATCCGATGTTCTTGACAAGTTTCGAAATGTTTTCATCGATCTCATTAAGATCTTCCACCTTTTCAGCACGCTGTTTCATATATACGGAAACCATTCCGGCTGTAAGCACAACGTGGGAGCCCATTCCCGACTGAGTGCCGATAAAATTAGCTCTGATTCCCTTGCCGCCGCTTATGTTCCCGCCTATAATTCTTCCCTTGCTGCCGCAGACATCAACAAGTCCGTCAGCAGTTACAGTACATCTGAGGATCTGATCAGCACGAAGATTTCCTTTTATTTCAACACGACAGTTCTCGAGATATTTGCAGTTAAGATTGCCTCCTGAAGAAATACTTCCGCCTGAACCTCCGAACATGCCTTTTTCAATATAGATATCTCCGCCTGCAATTATCTCTGCACTTTCTGAAAGACCGTTGATCTTCAGGTTTCCCTCACACTTCACGGAAAATCCTTCTCTGACGTCACCGTTTATGATAAGGTCACCTGCATAATCTATATTTCCGACTGAAAGATCCACATCATGATTGATTTTCAGTACTTTCCGTACATTGAAAGTACCGTCACGGAAATAAAGTTCCCCGTCGGCATCAGCCAGAAGTGTCTTCTGATCCTCTGAAAGTTTTGTATTGGTTCCGGCCGGAACTTTCGGATATTTTCCGTCCACACCCTCTATTACCTCACCTGTGACCTGAACTCCGTCAGACGCTTCTGTCGGAAGATCGATCTCAGCCAGTACATCGCCGCTGTGAACACTCGTTATCAGACCAAGCTCCTTGTTGTTCACTCTTCCGTGTTCGTCTTCAACAAGCTGTATCTTATTGGTTTCCCTGGATTTAAGTTCACGTACCTTTCCGTTGGTTCCGTTTACAGGATATGAACCTCTGGCAATTTCTATAAGTTTAAAGAACAGTCCCTCTTTTACGATCCTTTCGTTCATTGCAGAATCGGCGCCGTAAATAACTCCGTTTTCAGCAAGTATTTCCGAAAGCCGCGAAACAGAAACACCTTTCCCGTTTTTGCCCGGAGGGAATATGAATACCCACGCGTGTACTTTGTCAGCAGAAAGCCGGAACTGTATATCAGCATCACGGTCATCAAAAGAAACTTTCGGCTGTTCATTTTCGGCATCCGACAGTGAGTCATTCTGACCTGCTCCTTCTTCCTTGCCTTCAGAAAAAGACGATCCAATTATCTTTTTAACTTCCTCAGTGCTCTTAAAGCCGCCCATTGAAGCAATACTGCTGTCATTTATAAGATTATTTTTAAGACGAGCATCCGCACCGCCGTCGGTTTCATCAAATTCAGGATTTCTTGACTTTTCTATCTGTTCGTCTGTAATGCCGCAGTCGAAACCTGAATCACGAAGGATATTTCCTGCATATTCATCGAGATATTTGAGGAACTCCTTTATCTCCTTCTGATTTTCATCAAAATCATCAAACAGAGCATTTTCGGGATTTATTCTGTAGAAATTTTCCTTCAGTTCCTTATGCGTAACTTCTATCTTTTCACGCATGAATTCCAAAGGATCGAATTTCTTACCTTTACTGCATTCCGGGCACTTAAACCAGAGCTGGTACAGCGCTGAACTTTCCGGCACGCTGAGTCTGCTGTCTGTTTTTATTTTCGCTTCTGTTTCTGAAGAAACCGTGTCAGCCTTTTTCTCTGTTTCCGGAGTATCTGCTGCATGATTTTCCGGACCGGAAACGCCCTTTTGGCTTTCCGATTTCCTTGCAAATATTTTTTTAAATCCAAAATTCTTTCTGTCAAACAAGCCCATAGATATCCCCCCTTGTATGCATAGTCACTATATATAAAATTATAATACAAAACACCATATAAAACAAGCAACTTTCAGAAAATTGTGCACATTTGATATTAAAAATATCAATCTCGCAGACAATACTGGATTTTTATGTCACGAGCAATACTAAAAAGCCCGAACTGGCTATTGTCTTTTATTAAGATAAATGATATAATTAATAATGTATGTTGCGAGAAACCGCGTAAAACGGTCTCTTAAACCCACCCTATAAAACAGGAATGATCATTACTATGAACGATAAAAACAACAGCCGGGAAACTGAGCAGAACCTCATACTCGGAAAAAATCCCGTAATGGAAGCACTGAAGGCTGATCAGCCGATAGACACCATCTATCTGGCCGGTTCAGGCACGATCTTCAGCAAGATAGCTTCCATGGCAAAAAACAACGGAGTCGTTGTCAAGAACGTCAACGACCAGAAGCTCCGTCAGATGTGCGGTACAGCAACACATCAGGGCGTGGTCGCTGTATGTGCATGCGCCGAATACGCCACTGTTGAGGATATTCTCGAAAGAGCAGAGGAAAAGGGACACGCTCCGTTTATTATCATCTGCGACGAGATCGAAGACCCGCACAATCTCGGTGCTATAATCCGTACCGCAGAAGCTGCAGGAGCAGACGGAATCATTATTCCGAAAAGAAGAAGCGCATCACTTAACCAGACCGTACACAAAACATCAGCAGGTGCGGCAAGCTGGATCCCTGTTGCACGTGTTTCAAATCTCGCTTCCGTGATCGACGAACTCAAGGAAAAAAACATCTGGATATACGGAACAGATGCAGAAGGCGCCGACTACACCACGGTCGACTTAAACGGCGGTATTGCCTTTGTTATAGGTTCTGAAGGATTCGGCATGGGCAAACTCATAAAGGAAAAGTGCGACTTCCTTCTCAGTCTTCCGATGTACGGACACGTAAATTCTCTTAACGCTTCAGTTGCAGCCGGAATTTTCATGTATGAAGCGGTAAGACAAAGAAACAAATAAGGAGTTAAAATGGACTCGAAAAAGCCAAATCCGTTTGGAGAGCTTCTGAAAAAGCTCGTTTTTGAGGATGCAGAAGCCGAGACGGAAAATGAAACAGAAGAAATTCTCCACACCGGCACAGAAGCTGAATTTGAGTTTGGTGCGGAGAATAATGAAACCACGCCGGAACTTCAGGAATCAGAAGACATGGCATTTTCAGAAAGTGAAACCATCAGCGGAAAAACAGAAGAAGCCGCTGATCACGAAGAAGATGTTCCGGATTTCCTGAAGGAATTTGAAAAGGAAGCTGAAGAACTGGCTAAAAAAGATTTTTCATCACTTTCAGAAGAAAACGGTCCGGCAGCATCCGCTGACGTTCCGGATGACTCTGATACCGAAACAGAAGATATTTCAGAAACTGACAGTGACAGTGAAGATCCGGAAAACGCTTCGGCAGAAACGGTCGAACCGATCATTCCTGATACGGAAGACGAAATATCGGAAACACCTTCCGGAGAAGAATCTGAAACAGCAGATGAAAAGTCTGAAGATGAAAAATCAGAAGATGAAAAGAAACCAATATTCTTCTCAGGTCCTGTATCTGACGATTCCCCGCCTTCAGCGTTCCGCGATCCTGACGATGAGATCTTCAGATACAATAGCCAGAGTTTCTCTTACAGAAGCACTGCAAAAAC
>JAGDDO010000161.1 GCA_017848205.1 Oscillospiraceae bacterium
AGAAAACAAAAAATAAACTCTGTGCGATTATTTCAAGAATAGGACTTTCAAGCGCCTTCTTCGGACTGGTATTCGGTTCAGTATTCGGGTTTGAACATGCTCTTGATCCTATGTACAGGGCTCTCGGATTTGAAGAAAAGCCTTTCGAGGCTATCGATAATGTAAATATTGTACTTGGTGCGGCTATCGCGATCGGTGTTGTGCTTATTATCATCTCAATACTCATCAACATAGTAACGACACTCAAGAAAAAGGAATTTGACAATGCACTGTTCGGAAATAACGGTGTTACAGGACTTGTATTCTACTCAGCTATACTTTATGCAGTGGTAAACTTCATGATGTTCTCAAGAAACGTATTCAATCCGCTGTTTACAGTATTTCTGATAGTTCTTCCGCTTGTTATAATGCTTTTCAGAGAACCTCTCGGATGCATGGTAAGCGGAAAGAAGTTCAGGTCAGAGGGAGTCGGCGACTTCATAGCTTCCAACTTCTTCGAAGTCTTTGAATTTCTTTTAGGCTACGTGACCAACACTCTTTCATTCGTAAGAATCGGTGGTTTCGTACTTTCACACGCTGCAATGATGTCCGTTGTAATGCTTCTTTCAGAAATGTACAAGGGAGCTTCACCGGTGATCATCATTTTAGGAAATATATTTGTAATAGGCATGGAGGGCATGCTTTCAGGAATACAGGTACTCAGACTTGAGTTCTACGAAATCTTCTCACGCTGCTATGACGGCGACGGAAAGGCTTTCGAACCTGTATCAGTAAACTACAGCCCGGAACTAGACTAATTAAAAGCTGAGAATAAATCAGCGTGGTGTAACGGGGCAAAGCCCCGCTGATCCCACCGCCGGCAATCAGGCAAAACTGGATCTCCGGCGAAAGAAAAACATTATTTTAAAAGCGATCGCAGACGGATCTGCGGTTACAGTAAATTAAAGATTGGAGTAATTTTTATCATGAACATTTTAGAACTTGCATTAATGCCACTTTTAATTCTCTGCATTATCTCATTACCGTTTATCGCTGTTTTCAGAAGAAAAAGCTCACCTAAGAAGGCTAAGAACGCTGTAATACTTAATCTCTGCTCATTCTTTGCGGTAATGGCTCTTGCAGTTATTTTCCCGATAGGCGGATTTATCAGTGCTGAAACAGCTGAAGCTGCGGCAGAAGCTGTAAACAATAATGCAGGTCTTGCTTACATTGCAGCAGCTCTTGCAGTTGGTCTCGGTTCAATCGGATGCGGTATCACAGTTGCTTCAGGTGCTCCTGCTGCTATCGGTGCTGTTGCTGAAGAACCAAAGTCATTTGCGAAGTCACTTATCTTCGTTGCTCTCGGCGAAGGTGTTGCACTTTACGGATTCATTATCGCATTCATGATTATCGGTAAGGTTTGATCTTTTATGAAATTCTTTCTTATCAGTGATAATATTGATACTCTTATGGGAATGAGACTCAGCGGTATCGAGGGTGTTGTCGTACACGAAAAGCATGAGGTAAAGGAAGCACTGGCAGGTGCGCTTAAAGACAGCGAGATCGCTGTTATCCTTATTACCCAGAAGCTTATTACTGAATCTTCAGAACTTGTATACGACCTTAAGCTTAACAGAAAATATCCTCTTATCGTGGAGATCCCTGACAGACACGGCTCATCTCATATTTCGACATCCATCTCGCAATATGTTCGTGAAGCAATAGGCATCAGAATATAGCAGATGGATGTCTGCTTTTTGTACTTGAATCTGACCGGATCTGATCTGATCGGACGACGGTATAAGTACAGGTTAAAGGAGTAACAGAAGATGAATGATAACAATCTCAGACAGTTTATAGATGCAGTTAATTCAGAGGTTGACAGCAAGATCGGGCTTATTGAAAAAGAAGCAGAGGAAAAAAGCAGTGAACTTCTTGAAAACGCTGAAAATGAAGCACTTAATGAAGCATATAAAAAGATCAGATCATGCGTTACAGAGGAAAAGCAGCGAAACAAGATGACTGTTTCAAAGGCAGAACAGGAAGCACGTATAAAAGTGCTCACATACAGGGAAAATCTTGTCGGAAAAATATTCGATTCTGTAGATGACAAGCTTACTGACTTTACACGTTCAGATGAATATCCTGCGTATCTTGAAGGGCTTCTTGACGGCGAAAATATCGGCAGTGACACTGTTATCTATCTCAGGGAAGAAGACATGAAATATGAATCTGTCCTTCGCAGAAAAGCCGGAAATGAATGTTCCTTTGAAGCTGATCCTGAAATAGTTTACGGCGGACTTTCCGTTTACGACAGAAAGTCATCAGTGCTTATAAACAAAACTCTGGACAACATGCTCGATGAACAGAAGAAGGATTTCGGTTCCAACTACAGACTTGCATGAAAAACACTATAAAAATATCGGGGGTGCATTATGCAGAACGTTGTATATTCTATCAACGGACCGGTTGTTAAAGTAAAGGATACAAAAGACTTTTCAATGCTCGAAATGGTGTACGTAGGTAACAAGCGTCTTATCGGCGAGGTTATCGGTATAACAAACGAGTTTACTACAATACAGGTATACGAAACAACAACAGGACTTAAGGTCGGGGAACCTGTTTACCAGACAGGTGCACCAATGTGTGCAACACTCGGACCTGGTATTATTTCAAATATATTTGACGGTATTGAAAGACCGCTTAAAAGAATTGAGGAAGTTTCAGGCGGCGCCTTTATTTCTGAAGGTGCAAACGTAGATTCTCTTGATACAGAGAAGAAATATGAAACGGAGATAAAGGTCAAAATAGGCGACCACCTTACAGGCGGTCAGGTATATGCAGAATGTCAGGAAACTGCAGTTATAAGACATTACTGCATGCTTTCACCGCTTCTTGAAGGTGATGTAGTTTCCGTAAATGAAAACGGCGAATACAGGATCAATGACACAGTATGTGTTATCAAGGATAAAAAGGGAAATGAGATCCCGCTTACTCTCTGCCAGAAGTGGCCTATAAGACAGC
>JAGDDO010000162.1 GCA_017848205.1 Oscillospiraceae bacterium
CCTTCCGGCGGTGAAGACAAGCCTGTAATACCTGAGGCTGAATACGCTCTTTCCCGTGAACTCGGCGTGTTCAGACATAAACAGATAATGCCGCGCATTGCACTGAAGCATGAGTGTACGGTCGAAAAACTGTCATTTATGGGCGGCGGAAAGACAATAGTTTCACAGGACGTCACCGGCGTATATTTCTGGAATCCTGAAACAGGCGAACTTATAAAGAAGATCGCGGTTGATGACGGAGAATTCGGTTCTTCCACAAACAGCAGTTCAAACAAGTATACGGTATACTTCGATACTGAAGGGGACACCAGCGGAACAAGATACGAATATGCGGGAGCTCCGTCAAGCACCACCAGTGAGACAAGTCCGGTGTTCAACAGAATTTACAGCGGATTTGAACATGTGCCGTCCGACGATGAGCTGGGTACAGGCGGAGACGTTTATCTCTACAATTCCGACAACACATTGTGGAGAATAGACGGAGCTACCGGCGAAGTAAAATGGAAAGCCGATCCTGCTGAAAATGCCTATGAATACAAGGATACAGTTTTTGACGAGAAATATGTTATACGTCTTTACCGCAATAAAACTGTAATGGCCAACGGAGTGGAATTTGTGGGAAATGAGTCCTATGCTGAACTTATCGACCGTGAAACAGGAAAGATAGAAGACACTGTAAAGATAACGGCTACTTCCGGAGAATCTTTCGGATTTGTTTTCAGCAATGACATTCTGGCTGTAAGAGACGGAAAAATGTATATTTACTCAGATGAGGACGGCAAGCTGAAGGTATACGAGATAAAGGATCACGATCTCGTTTCGGTAAATGAGTTTAAAGCTGAGGGCGTTTCAGACGGTAGTATAAACAGAGTGGATATGAAGTTTGTGAAAGATGAGCCGGTGGTGGCATCATGCAGTATAATGGCTTATCAGACTGAAACTCTGTTCATGTGCTATGACAAGGATATGAAAACACAGAAATGGCGTACAGCAGTGCCGGTGAACTACGATGCTACCGGAAAAATGTATTTAATGCCTGCTTCCGATACGGGATATGCACATGATGTGCTTGCTGTTTCCACAAAGCTTTCTCTTTCATTCATTGACTACAAGACAGGTGCGCTTATAAAGTCGATAAAATATGACTGTGAATCGACTTACACATCATTCAGCAAACGCGGATTTGCTCAGATCATACTTGAAAGCGGCGAGGAATACCTTGTGGCTTTAGGCAACTACACTTCAGGTGACAGTTCGACTGATGCAGTATACAGAGTACAGGATCTTGAGTCCTCCGTACTTCTCAGCAGCTACAGCCGCTGTAAATATGTTACCGCCGGTGACTATTCAAACACCGCATATATACGCTATGCCGGTCAGAATCCTGACTATACTGATATAGATCCGGGTGAGTATATGTATTCGAAAAAGGTGCTTGCTGTTGACGAAACAGGTACATATTCAGTGATAGCTTCAACATATTATCCGGACGGAAAATACAATTCAACAGTCAATCATCTGTTCATCTACACTACTTCACAGAACGGCGAGGTTTCAGGAACTGAAGTTAAGGAACTTGAAGGTTATGATATAAACAGTGCCGGATTTGCCGGAAAAGAAAAGGTCATAGTATCTGCTGTTCCGAAAAGCGGTGCCTCATATGACGATGAATTCTACAGCATCGACGTTAAAACCGGAAAGGCTGAAAAGATCGCAGATGCACTTTCATCAGGCGGCAGCAAAGTAAAGTTTGTTCCTTCCGGAAATGGAGTTTTCTATCTGTCAGACACACGAAGAAATATTACTTACATAAATGCTGAAGGAAAAGTTACATCCTGGGAGAAGAAGAAAGAAGGTGCTGTTGTTCCGGAACGCAAGGTAATTGAGGACAAGTATGCCGTTTGTGATACCAGAGCCGCATTCCTTGCTGAAGAGAACTCTGAGGGCGAAAAGGCTATTGAGGTTTTCTCATTTGACTCGGAAAAGAGCGTAAGGCTTAAGATAGATCTTTCATCTGATGAAGGTCTTTCAGTGCAGCGTATCTTCTGGCAGAACAGCAATACGGTGGGCGTGTTCCTAAACAACCGTACAGTTTCATTCTTTGATGCTGAGTCAGGTGAGGCTGGCGCGACAGTATCGCTGGTAGGCACAAGTCAGGAACCGGTATCCGTTGTTCCTGTAAGTGATGATAATTTCGCTGTGCTCTGCCGTGATTCACATATCTATGAGATGAACACAGACGGATTTACAGGCAGAAGCTGCCGTCTGGAATTTACCGACGAAATTAATAACAATATCCGTGAATACGACAGCTCAAATGCAGGTAAGCTTGAAGTGATGAATTCATCAGAATCTTTCCGCAAATATGTGGTATGGGATGAAGACGAGGCGTGGCTCCTTGACACTGATCATTTTGCAGTGCGTTACAGAATAGATGACTTTGCCGCAGCAGGCGGAGAATATGTATTCATAAGCGATAAGATAAACAACAAGGCAGGATTTTTCCCGGTTTATTCTACAGAGCAGCTTCTTGAAACTGCAGAAAATTTTCTGTCAGCACTCGGCAAAGGAATGAAAGGACAGGAAAATGAAGAATAACAAAACAAATACCAGTCGTTTTATATTTCTGCTGGCAGTCATATCGTTTCTTGTCGCAACAGTAGAAGGTGCCGTGTACTATGAAAAATATGCACCTTTTTTCAGGATCCTTCTTGTTCTGCAGAACAGTATAAATGCTTTCGGTTTCAAAGCGACAATAACTCTTAAAGACGCCTTTGCGTATATGAAGGATAACAATTCAGTCTTCAGCATGATCATTGCCTATGCATACGGTATCGCAGTTTTCACTGCTCCGTACTGTACATTGTCTTTCATTTATAAATTTCTGGAACGTCTGCTCCAGTTTATCGTTTTTTTCCGCAGAAATAAAAACTGCCGCCACATTGTCGTGTTCGGATTCAACGATGATGTGCGTGCTATGCTGAAAAACGGCGTTTCAGACAGGAAAAAAACCTGCGTGCACATCGTTTCTGCCGAAAAGCTGAGCGGTGAGGAAATTTATGCTCTCAATAAGCAGGGCTATGTGGTTCACTGTACTGATCTGCTTAAGGCTGACGAATCGGATATACCTTCACTTGTCTCGAAGATGTATCTTGAAAAGGCTGAAAACATAATTCTTTTTGAAAAGTCATCGGTACGAAATTTTTCGCTTCTGCAGCTGTTCCGTCTCACTGCGGATGACAGCGAATACAGAGTAATGCTTCCTCCGGGATCCAAGGTGTCATGCAGATGTGAGGAAGAAGGCATAAGCAGACTTATCTCATCTTACTACAACAGTACTGCAGGTTCCGAAGCCTGTTTTGATCTTGAGATAATAGGCCTGCCGGAGATGCAGGTGCGCAAGATGTATTCAGACTGTCCGCTTCATACAGTATACAGAAACACGGGCATTCCGCTTAAAGACTGGAATGTTCATCTTCTTGTTGCGGGACTTGGCAAACTCGGTGAAGAGGCAGTTATTCAGGCCATGAATCTCGGAGTTGTACACGAGCAGAACCGTATAGTCATCGATGTCTTTGACAGCAGTATAGTGTCGAAAAAAGCTGTTTTTCTTAATCAGTTCAGCCGTGATACATTTGACATAACAGATGACCGTGTCGTATTGAAAAGCGATGTGGCTGACGGTGTTCTTGAGATTAATTTCTTCGAGATGAATGTTTCACATATAGATTTCTACGATACTGTCCGTGAAAGATCGGAAAGGGAACCGTATACATATGCAGTTATCGCTCTCGAAGACACTGATCTTGCAGTAAACTGTGCAATACAGCTTGAAGAACTGTTTGCCGAGAAAAGTGTCAGAATTCCGATACTCATGCGTCTTGACAATGACCGCCGTCTTGCGGAATATATCGCTGACGAGAACGGTTCACTCACAGACGTAAGACTCATAGACGACAGAAGATCAGTTATCACACTTGACATGATAACAGGCCGTAACATAGACTGTATTGCAAAGGAATACAACCATTTCTACAACAGTATTGCCCTTCTCAGCGCAGGCGAATCAGGATCTGATGACAATTCTGCAGGAGATTCGGAAAAGGAATGGAACAAACTGAGACTTTTCAGACGTTCTTCAAGCAAGGCTGCCGCATATCATGATGAAGTCAAGAATGATGTCATTCCTGAACTTGCCGCTGAAAACGGAACGGATCTTTCTGAAAAGCTTGAAGAGATCCTCGGAAGAAACGGTACACTGATGAAGTATAACGGATCAGCATGGCAGATGAACGGCACAGAAGAGGAACTCCTTGAAGCAATGAAAAAAGACAGATTTGCCTATGATCTTGCTTCTCTTGAACACCGTCGCTGGTGCTGCTACATGGCATCAGCCGGATGGAAAGCCGGTGAAAGAAGTGACAAATTCCGTCGGAATCCGTGTCTTGTGACTCAGCAGAAACTGATGGAGACAAGGCCGGAAATGTGCAAGTACGATCTTATGTCACTTATGGCGCGTTACAGAAAATATGCGCAGGGAAAGAAATAAGAATACAGAAACAACGCAAATCCCACCTTCGGAAATCCGGCGAAGCCGGATTTCCGGTTTGATCAGTGTTTCCCTGAAATTGTATTATATTTGAATGCTTTTATGATGCAAATGCACATTCCAGTTTTCTGGAATGTGCATTTTTTGCTTTCTTTTTCTCCTTTTATATTCCAGCAGTTGATTTATATGTCAGGTGTTCGGAATGTAAACGCTTTCAGAAAATACGAAAAACATACAAATTAAGTGATAGTTCACAATACAACTCCACAAAATACGGTTAAGTTGCAATAAAATGATGTTTCAAATAAGATGATTTTACTAATCTTTTGGTGTAACGGCAAATGAACGCATAAAATGTGTTGACAAGCAAGGAATGAATAAGTAAAATTAAGTATATAGAGCAAAGTATTAGTTATGACTAATTACATCTATGCCCGAAGTATGCCCTAACACTTATTACGAGCGTATTATGATTTTCTAAACGGCATAATGACGTATTACTGATAATAATGCTTTGTAAAACCAATTTTTTATATAAAATCAGGAGGAGAATATGGCAAGAAAATTTATTGCTATGCTTTCAGCATTTTTAATGCTGGGCACAATGACTGCATGCGGTGCAGTTGACAGCGGAACCGGAAACGCAGGAACAGACACAAACACAAATGCAAACGCTGATTCGAAAACAGATGACGGCGCAAAGGACGACGCAGCTGCTGAATCAAAGGCTGATGATACTTCATCAGGAGGAAAGCAGACAGTTGGTATCGCAATGCCGACAAAGTCACTTGAACGCTGGAATCGTGACGGTGAATATCTGAAGGATCAGTTTGAAGCAGCAGGCTACAACGTTGAGCTCAAGTATTCAGAC
>JAGDDO010000163.1 GCA_017848205.1 Oscillospiraceae bacterium
ACATTCGGTTTTGACTCTGATTCTTAAAAAATGATTCCGGTTTTTAAATAAATGTAACCTGATTCTTACTCAACTGTAAGTGCTCTGTTGTTGAGATATACTTCTGCGAGTGGTATAATCTAATCAAATCAAACAATAAAAGCAGCTGAAAGACCTGCTGAATTGTGCGATTAGGAAAATCAGAATTGAAGAAAGTTTAGAATGAAGAAGTTCAGGGTGCGGAGCGAAAGCTCCGCATATCCCCCTGGATCAAAAGGAAATCAAAAACGAAAAGGAGCGTTTTTTATGAGTACGAACAGGAAAACAATATCTGTATTTGCATTATTAATGTCAGCATCAATGCTGTTTACCGGATGCGGAGCACATTCATCAGGATCAGCTAATTACGGAACCAGCTCAGCATATGACGAGTATGCGCCTCAGTATTCTGATGGTGGTGCTGATGAATGTAATGACGCGACGGAATACTATTACGATCAGGATTATCAGGAAATAAACAATGAAGAATACAGTATCATAAATGAAAGCGGTTTTAATAGTGTAAAGGCAGAGCCGCTGTCAACATTCTCGATCGATGTGGACACTGCTTCATATGCAAATGTACGCAGAATGATACAGAGCGGCCAGAAGGTAAACGCCGATGCTGTCAGAATAGAAGAAATGCTCAACTACTTCCACTACGATTATCCGCAGCCGAAGTCAGGCGAGCCTTTCTCAGTGAACACACAGATAACTGACTGTCCGTGGAACTCTGACACAAAGCTTATGCGTGTCGGACTTCATGCAAAGGATATCGATTTTACAGAGCGTGAACCGATGAACCTTGTGTTCCTTATAGATGTAAGCGGTTCAATGTACGATGAAGACAAGCTTCCGTTAGTACAGAAATCATTCTCGATACTTGCGGACGAGCTTGACGAGAGAGACAGAATATCCATCGTGACCTATGCAGGTACTGACAGTGTGGTACTTGACGGAGTAAGCGGTGAAAGCAGGGATAAAATACTTTCAGCCATAGACTCACTTGAAGCTGGCGGATCAACAGCAGGCGCTGCAGGTATCTGTACTGCATACGAGATAGCTGAAAAGCATTTTATAGAAGGCGGAAACAACCGTATAATCCTTGCTACTGACGGCGATCTTAATGTGGGCATATCAAGCGAAAGCGAACTTAAGAGACTGGTTGAGAATAAATGCAAGAGCGGTGTGTATCTTTCTGTTCTTGGCTTCGGTACCGGAAACATCAAGGACAACAAAATGGAGACCCTTGCTGACAACGGTAACGGAAACTACTCATACATCGACAGCGTAAATGAAGCAAAGAAAGTGCTTGTTGATGAAATGGGCGGAACACTTGTAACAGTTGCGAAGGACGTAAAGATACAGGTCGAATTCAACCCGGCTTATATCAAGGGATACAGGCTTGTCGGCTACGAAAACCGTGCTCTGTCTTCCGAAGATTTTGCAAACGACGCCAAGGATGCCGGTGAAGTAGGTGCCGGACATTCAGTAACTGCACTGTATGAAGTGGCATTCACTGACAGCGAAATGAAATTTGACTCATCTGACTTAAAATACAGCAGTGCTGATGAAGGAAAGGAAAACGGTGAATACCTGACTGTTTCGGTACGCTACCAGGAGCCTGATGAGGATGAAAGCAGACTTTTAACTTACCCTGTAACTTTCGGAGCATATTCTGAAAAGATGGATGATGACATGCGTTTCGCAGCAGCAGTAGCTGAGTTCGGAATGATCCTCCGCGACAGCGAAAACAAGGGAACAGCAACCAGAGGATCAGTACTTGAAATGCTTGATGAGACTGACCTTAAGGACGATCAGTACAAAATAGAGTTTAAGGAACTCGTAAAGAATTCAAAAATATAAGAAAACGCTGATTTATACATAAATCAGTGAGGGGCACGGGGCTTCAGCCCTGCAGTCTCCCCGTCAGGAAATACGGCGAAGCCGTATTTCCTGTATGATCAGTAATTTCTGAGATATTAAAACATACTTCATAACAAAAGAAACATCCCGCTGAAAAAGCAGCTGCTTCGCGCCTGCATTTACAGTGGGATGATCTTTTTACTGTGCCGGTCTGATTTCAAAGACAAAACACGGGGGACAGAGCAGAACTCTGTCCCCCGAAAAACATTTCAGTTATTGTCAGTGCTGTTATGGTCTTGGTGAAGCGCATTCAGAGCAGAACTTACCTGTGTTTACTGCGCCGCATGAGCATGTCCATGAGCCCTGGTCTGCCGGCTTAGGAGAAGCACATTCAGAACAGAACTTACCAGTGTTTACTGTGCCGCATGAGCATGTCCATGTACCTGCCGGAGCCGGCTTAGGAGAAGCACATTCAGAACAGAACTTGCCAGTGTTTACTGCACCGCATGAGCATGTCCATGAATCTGCTGCAGGAGCTGCCTGCTGAGCCTGTGCCTGCTGCTGCTGACCCATTGCGAAAAGGTTCTGAGCGTTCATGCCGCCTGCGTTCATTGCCATGTTCATTCCCATGAAACCGTTCATTGCACCGCCTGAGTTCTTTGCAGCTGCCTGCATTGCTTCAGCCTGTGCATTTACCATTGTAGCTGCAGCGTAGTTTGCGTTCTGCATCATGCCGGTTCTCTGAGCCTGCTTGATCATATCTTCGTCTTCCTTAGGAAGAGTTACTGAGTTGATTGAAATTCTTTCGAGTGAGATACCGCGTCTTTCAGCCCATTCTGATGCGAGCGCTTCGTTCATGGCATCCTTGAGTACCTGTGTCTTGCCCGGTACTTCGCTGTATCTGATACCCATTGCTGAGATCTGTGCAAATCCCGGCTGGAGAGCATCGAGGAACTCGGACTTGAGCTGTGCGTCGATCTGTGAACGGTCGAACTGCTGCGGAATGTTGCCGCATACATTTGTAAAGAAGAGAAGCGGATCTGTGATTTTGTATGTATATGTACCGTTGCAGCGGATAGCTGTGTCGATATCAAGACCGATCTTGTTGTCAACTACTCTGAACGGAACAGGATTCTGTGTGCCGAATCTGTTGTCCATGATCTCCTTCATGTTGATGTAGTAAACGCGCTGTTCCTTGCCTGAGTCACCGCCCATTGAAATAGCGTTTCCTATCTGTGCTAGTGTAGCCTTGAGCTTTGCACCTAACTTTTCATCGCTTGCAAAAATGCTCGGTGAAGAAGACTGGGTGAATTCGTATTCGCCCGGAGTACATACAACGTCAACGATGTGGCCCTGATCTGTGATGATCATGCACTGACCGTCGTTTACAGCGATCTTGCTTCCGCGTGAGATAACGTTGTCATTTCCGTTGTTGTGAGCACCCTTGTCGCTGTGCTTTCTGCCTCTTACAACAAGAACTTCGTTCGGAAGAGAGTCACAGTAGAAAAACTCCTTGTAAGTATCTCCTAATGTGCTTATTGTTGCTCCGAGTGCTACCTGAATAAGTCCCATAAAAATAAATCTCCCTTCAAAATTACATCAGTCATAAAATTGATGCATCTGGTTTTCTCATGTCCCTTAAAAGAACATATATTAATAATAACCTAAAATTGCGGTCGCGTCAATAGATTTTTCCATTATTATTAATAAGAAAAATGCAGACAGGACTGCAGGGCGGGGAACACGTGTTGTCCGGAGAAAAAAACACTTGTAAAAGCATTATAAATAAGTTATAATTAGTTTATATGTGTTCATTCAAATCAAGTTGAAAATCAGGAGGTTACAGATGGAAAAGACAGCTAAGCCTGCACCGCAGGCAAAGTCAGGTGTCTGGGACAAAACGAGAAAATGGCTGTATAAAAACAGATTTTACATATACGCGTTTTTCATCCCGTTCATCCTCATGGCACTGACCTACGGTCTGTTTGACGTATATCCTATCGGAAAATGGATGGGTACCAATTACGAGAACATTCCGAAAAGAAAATCTGCACACGACGGTGCAGTTCTTGTACTCGACTTGAACGGTCAGTACGTTTACTATTTTGAAGCCCTGAGAGACGCTTTCTGGGGCAAAGGCAGCTTTTTCTACAACTGGTCAAGAAACCTGTCCGGTGAATTCATGGGAATCATCGGTTATTATCTTGCCAGCCCGTTCACCCTTATCGTAATGCTGCTCCCGAGGAAAATGCTTCTCGAAAGCCTGCTTCTCATGCAGCTCTGCAAACTCGGTTCAGTAGGTGTAACGTTCAGCTACTACCTGCAGCATTCCAAGAAGATGAAACCGCTTAATTCACTCATCTTCTCGACTGCCTTTGCACTTTGCGCATATGCAGTTATCCAGCTCATGGACCCGATGTGGCTCGACGGACTTGTGCTTCTTCCGATGATCGCACTCGGAATCGAGTATCTCGTTGATAAAAAGGCAAGAGCAAACTACATCATTCCGCTTGCCCTTATGTTCGTTGCAAACTTCTACATCGGCTTTATGCTCGCTATCTTCAGCGTTATCTACTTCCTGTACTACAACTTCCTTGGTACGGAAAAGGAAAATGTACCGGTAAAGGAACATGCGTTCACAGCATTAAGATTCGGCTACTGTTCAGCTATCGCCGGCATGTGTGCAGCCTTTATGATCCTTCCGGTCTACAAGGCGCTCAGCCTCGGTAAGTTTGAATTTTCAACTCCGGACTATTCAGTTCAGCTTCAGTTCGATTCCATCGACATCATTTCAAAGCTCCTTCCTTCAAGCTATGATACAGTAAGAAATGAAGGACTTCCTGAAATATACTGCGGTACGATCGCTATCCTTCTTCTTCCGCTTTTCTTTATGAACCAGAGCATAAGCAAAAGACGCAAGACAGGTTACGCTCTTCTCCTTGCAGTTCTCTTCTTCAGCATGTATGTAAAGCCGATCGATATGATGTGGCACGGCGGCCAGGTGCCTAACTGGCTCCCTTACCGTTATTCATTCATCATGTCATGGGTGATCCTCTGCATGGGTGCTGAATGTTTTGAAAAGCTTGACGGTATCAGGTCCAATACCGTGTGGGGAACATTCTTCGGAATTCTTCTCTATCTGCTTGTTGCGGAAAAAGTATTCAAGTACGAAAACATTGAAGTTCTCAACGGCTTATGGTTCACAGCAGGATGTGTTCTCTGCTTCTCGATCCTTATCACAGCCTACAGGGAAACACCGAATTCAAAGGCTATCCCGATCGCTGTCTGCGTTATGCTTTCCGGCGAACTTCTCATGAGCTCCTTCGATACGCTCAAGGATATCGACAAGGACGTTATCTATAGTATGCGTTCATCATACTATAACTATGTGGAAGCAGGACGTGCTGCCGTAGATGAGATGGAAGCAAATGATCCTGGTCTTTACCGTTCCGAAAAGGTTGCAAAGTCTGCTCCTCTCCAGAGAACCGTAAACGACGATATCGCGTTCGGACTCAAGGGCATTACTCACTCAAGCTCAGTCATGAATGCGAAGATGATCAAGACAATAGGACATCTCGGTTACGTAAGCCGCGGTCACTATACAAGATACGAGGGTAATACACCTCTTACAGACTCACTTCTCGGTATCAAGTATGTTCTCGATACCAACAACACAGCTGTATCAGATCTTTACGAGTACCAGCAGTCAACTGTAACAACACACGCTGACGGAAAGACCACTCAGATCGACCGTTACATAAACCCTTACGCTCTTCCGATCGGATACATGGTAAGCTCTGATATTCTCAACGCTAAAATCGACAGCAACAATCCGTTCGAGAACCAGAACAAGCTTCTCAGTGCTATGACCGGTCAGGACAAGCAGTATTTCAAGCGTCTTGACTTCACAAAGGAGCCGCGATACAACGGCATAAAGCTTGAAAGTGCAGGCGACCAGACAAAGTACGTTGCCGACAAGACTGTAAACGACTGGACTATCGACTACTTCGTACGTGCGAAGTCCGGTGACATGGTTTACGTTTACTTCCCGGCTACATACGAAAAGAAGGTTAATATCTGGGGCGGCAAGTGGAATGAAAACACTTCCGACTACGATTATCCTACATTCATCAACTACTTCTTCGAACACGAATACTACTGCATCACAAAGCTCGGCAGATATGAACCGGGTCAGGAATTCAGCATTCGTGTGACAGTCGCAAATGACTACACATACATGGCAGACCAGTTCTTCTACGCCTTCGATGAAGAGGAATTCAAGAAGGACATCGCTCTTCTCCATCAGAATACATGGAATATAAACGACAACTGGTCAGAAACAAAGATCGAAGGCACAGTTACAGCTGCTGCAAACCAGATCTTCTTTACATCGATCCCGAACGAACCGGGCTGGACAGTAAAGGTAGACGGAAAGAAGGCAGATATAATCGATGTGGCAGACGGATTTATCGGTGTTGAGCTCATGCCGGGCGAACACACTGTAAGCATGTCATTCTTCCCGGCAGGCCTTGCTCCGGGAATACTGCTCGCTGTAGCAGGCATCGGCCTTGTGGTAGTATTTATTCTCATTGATAAAAAGAAAACATTCAGAACTGCCGGCAGGACTCAGAAAAAGGAACCTGTACCGGCTCCGGCAAACTGATGAGCAATGGAAAGACTTGATAAGTACATTGCTGACAGAACGGATTATTCGCGGAAGGACGTAAAACTCCTGCTTAAAAAAGGAGCGGTCACCGTAAACGGAAAGTCAGTGTCAGATGCCGGAATGAAAATAGATCCTGAAAAGGACATGGTGAAAGCCGGGGAACGGGAACTCGTCTGGAGGAGAAACACATACATCATGCTGAACAAGCCTGACGGATATGTGTGCTCCACAAGGGACGGGCAGTCCGAGATCGTGCTTTCGCTTGTTCCGGATGATCTGAAAAACAAGGATATCTTTCCTGCCGGAAGGCTCGACAAGGACTCAAAGGGATTTGTCTTCCTCACCGATGACGGCGCTCTTGCTCACCGGATACTTTCACCGAAGAAACATCTTACCAAGTGCTATCTGGTAAGGCTTGCGGAAAAGTACTCTGAGGAGTACGAAGATGCGTTCGCATCCGGCCTTATCATAGATTGCGGTGAAAAATGTCTTCCTGCCAGAGTTTGCGGAGTTTCTCATGACGACCATTTTTCACTGGTCGGACTGGATGAAGGAAAATTTCACCAGGTAAAAAGGATGTTCAGTGCCGTCGGCAACGAAGTTGTGTCACTTTTCCGGGTCAGCATCGGCGGAATCAGGATAAACCCTGATCTGGCGCCCGGTGAGTGTTTAGAAATCTTAGACAATGAAATTGAAAAAATGTTGTCGGAATTTGACTTTTCCGATGTCCGGAAATTCGTTGAAACAAGCTTTTATTTATTATTAACAAACAATGATTTATAAATTTAGGTAAATAGAGGCTTGCATTTAAGGTATGAAATTTGGTATTATAGTATTGTGCTAATTTGCTTTGGCACAAGTACAAAATCTGTTTTAGGAGTGGCAATAACAATGGCAAGTTTATCGTTACGTGGAATCTATAAGAAATATCCTGGCGGTCAGGTAGCCGTCTCAAATGTAAATGTAGAAATTAAAGACAAGGAATTTATCATTCTCGTTGGTCCTTCAGGATGCGGTAAGTCAACAACTTTAAGAATGATCGCAGGTCTTGAAGAGATCACAGAAGGTGAACTCTATATCGGCGACCGTCTTGTAAATGATATAGCACCTAAGGACAGAGACATCGCAATGGTATTCCAGAACTACGCTCTCTATCCTCACATGACTGTTTTTGAGAACATGGCATTCGGCCTTAAGCTCAGAAAGGTACCAAAGGAAGAAATCGCTCGCAAGGTTGAAGAAGCTGCAAGAATCCTCGATCTTACACACCTTCTCGAAAGAAAGCCAAAGGCTATGTCAGGTGGTCAGCGTCAGAGAGTTTCTCTCGGCCGTTGTATCGTTCGTCAGCCACAGGTATTCCTTATTGACGATCCTCTTTCAAACCTAGATGCTAAGCTCCGTGCTCAGATGAGAACAGAGATCTCAAAGCTCCTCAAGAAGCTCGGTACAACATTTATCTATGTTACACATGACCAGACAGAAGCTATGACAATGGGTGACAGAATCGTAGTTATGAAGGACGGTCACGTTCAGCAGATCGATACACCTCAGAACCTTTACCTCTATCCGGTAAATAAGTTCGTTGCAGGATTCCTCGGTTCACCTCAGATGAACATGATCGATGCTGTTCTCAGACAGGATCCTACAAATCTTCTTTACTATGTTGAATTCGGTTCAGCTGATTCAAAGCTTTCAAAGGGCGTTAAGTACACAATCGTTGTACCACCTGAAAAGGCTCAGAACGCTCCTCAGCTTGCAGGCTATGTAAATAAAGAAATCACACTTGGTATCCGTCCTGAAAGCATTCACGACGAACCAATGTATCTCCAGAACGCTACAACTGGTGTTGTTGACTGTGAAGTTGAACTCACAGAAATGATGGGTGCTGAAACATACCTCTACCTCAACTGTGAAGGCGTTTCACTCACTTCAAGAGTTGCTCCTACAACAACAGCAAGATCAGGCGATACTATCAAGGTAGTTATGGACCCATACAAGATCCACCTCTTTGATAAGGAAACTGAAGCTACAATCATGAACTAATCCGCGTTTATCGCTGAAAAACAGCCTCTTCTCATTCGGGAAGAGGCTTGTTTTTGTATATCATACAGAATTATAATTTAAGCGGAAATAAAAAAGCCGCAGGAATTTCTGATAATTATCAGAGTTCCTGTGGCTTTATTAATTTAAGAATTATTATTGATCAGGTGATCAGTCTTCAAGCTTGTGGATCCAGCCGAACTTGTCTTCGAGCTTGCCGTACTGCATGCCTGTCATTGTATCGTAGATCTTCTGTGATACTTCACCGATCTTGTTGTCGTTGATGATCATTACCTTGTCGCCCCACTTGAGCTTGCCTACAGGTGAGATAACAGCAGCTGTACCTGTACCGAATACTTCGTTGAGCTTGCCTGCGTCATAAGCGTCTGCAACTTCCTGGATGGAGATTCTCTTTTCAGAAACCTTCATGCCCCAGCTCTTGCAGAGTTCAAGAACTGACTTACGTGTGATACCTGAAAGGATAGAACCCTGGAGTTCAGGTGTAACGATCTCGCCGTCGATGATGAAGAAGATGTTCATGGCACCTACTTCTTCGATGTATTTTCTTTCAACACCGTCGAGCCAGAGAACCTGTGAGTAATCCTGCTTGTGAGCTTCATCCTGTCCGATGAGAGAAGCAGCGTAGTTACCGCCTGTCTTTGTAAAGCCCATACCGCCGCGTACTGCACGAACGTAGTTTGATTCTACGTAGATGCCTACAGGGTTGAGACCTGTTGAGTAGTAAGCACCTGATGGTGAGAGGATGATGATGAACATGTAGCTGTCAGCAGGACGAACACCGAGGAACGGGTCAACTGCGATGATGAACGGTCTGATGTAGAGTGAAGCACCGTCTGTGTGAGGAACCCAGTCCTTGTCGATGCTTACGAGCTTGTCGAGAGCCTTGATGCAGAAGTCAACGTCAACTTCAGGAATAACGAGTCTCTGGTTTGAAACGTTGAGTCTCTTGAAGTTTTCTTCCGGTCTGAACATCTGTACGCTGCCGTCAGCTGTTCTGTATGCCTTAAGGCCTTCAAAAACTTCCTGAGCATAGTGGAGACACATAGCAGCCGGGCTGAGTTCGAGCGGAGCATACGGTACTATACGAGCATCGTGCCAGCCCTGACCCTTATCATAGTTCATGATGAACATATGGTCAGTAAATACGTGGCCAAATCCGAGATTGCTTTCGTCAGTTGGTTTTGCCTTTGGGTTTTTGGTTAATTCTACGCGAATATCCATAGTTTTAATCAGCCTTTCATTTTAGATTTTTAATTTATAAAAAATCAGAATGCGTTAAAGATGAGAACGCATGGAAACGTTCAGAATACTTTAAAAAGAGGCATCCTGGTAATTTTGTCTGCATCAGATGCTTATATATTTTTTTCTGTATTTTCTGCAGATGTAATCTGCGGCTGCTTTTATGCCGATAACGGTAGCAAGAACAGCAACGGTTATAATGAATGCTTTTAAGAAATTTTTCATTGACGTCTGCCTCCTTAAAAATACATTGTGACCATATATGCATGGCATCAGAGAATAACGCCCTGAATATACAGTAAACGAAATTTTATAGCGTTCACTATTAATTATAGCACATTAATCGTAATAATACCATAGC
>JAGDDO010000164.1 GCA_017848205.1 Oscillospiraceae bacterium
GGTAATCGTCATCGGTCATGATGAACTCATCGTCAAGTACGTCACGTCTCATGGCAAGGCAGCGTAAGAAGAAATTCCTCGTTGCATGGTCTGCCGGAAGAGCCGCTCCGTCAAGAAGCTCGTCATCTGTCACAGTTGTAAGCTTAAGCCTTCCCTTATAGTTCAGCTTCATGTACTCCGCCATCCTGTCCGGACAGAAAACCACAAGCTCGGTTATAAACGGCATAAACTCCTCGACATAAGGAAGTGTGGCAAGAAGCGGTGCAGGACGTGCTGAAAGATAAACGATCTGCTTTATGCCTTTATGTTCGAAACTGCCGTCACTTACCCTGTCCGTCGTGATAAGCGACATAAGATCTTCGACGGTCTTATCCCAGTGCGGAGGCACGTACTCCTCTGTTACCAGTTTCTTTTTTATGTTATATTTTTCTTCAGAAGTTACGTAGCTTTCAACGAGTTCTGCAAGTTTATCAGAATCATCTGCCGGGAAATAATCGCAGAATCTGCCGCCTACCTCACGCATTACAGGAAAATCGGAGCAGATGACCGGCACGCCGTTTATCATCGCTTCGATGGTGGAAAGGCCGTACCCTTCCGCATAGGACGGGAACAGTACCATGTAGGCCTCGCTGTACAGCCTTGCAAGTGTCGCATCATTTATGCCGGAAAAGATGTAGATACCCTTGTCAAAATTCGGGTTATTCTGCATTCTTTCGAGAAGTTCCTCCATCTCCCAGCCCACACGGCCTACGAATACTATGTCCGTATCGAGAGATGCGATCTTCTTTTCATACGCATCAACGATGACCTTATGGTTCTTGCGTGGTTCGATGGTGCTTACGGTAAGAAGAAATCTGCGTCCGCGGAGTTTTGCAAGAAGTTCCTCGTCAGCCTGTTCATCGGGAGCAGTTTTCGCTCCTGCGGTGAAATCAGCACCGAGTCCGATAACGCGGACCGGCTTTCTTTTCATATCAAGCTCGTCGAAAAGTGCAAGCAGATCAGCCTTTACGGCTTCAGTATTTACAACTATATCATCTGACCAGGTAAGATGTGCCGTCAGGAACTCCATAAACTTTAAAAGCGTATGCGGAGCCATGTACTGCGGATGTCTTACCGGAATTATGTCGTAGATAAATGTGATTATCCTTATTCCGAGATTTTTGAGTTTCGGAAGCAGAGAGCTTCTGTTCGGAAGCGTATGCCAGCTGCTGTTTATCTCCAGAAAAACTGAGCCAGGTTCAAATTCATCCGGTACAAGCAGTTTCTCTGTGTAGCAGTCGGCTTCGGGATTGCTTCCGTCCATCCTGCCTGCAAGAGCCTTTGTGTCGAGCACTTTGTAGGCGTGATCTGCCGGAGAATAGGACAGCGTTACAATACCGGCATCTTCCTTTACAAGCCTTATGACTATCTCGCTTAAAACTCTCGAAATACCGGTGTAGTGCTCAAGTTCCGGTATGTTGGTAACATCTATGTAGATCTTTTTCATTTAACTTATATCCCCGGACTGATCAGTATGGTGAATAGAGCATACGGGCACCGCCGGAAATACGCGTTTCCGCTGAACGTGCGTATTCAAGCATGGTGCGGAGAAAAGCCTCGCGGCCTCTTGTCTTCTCGTCGTTTTCCCAGTACTCAAAATCAGTCTCAGACGGCAGGGTACCGAAAAAAGTCAGAAAAAAAGCTTCAATGAATTCATGTGCACTGCATCCGGAATTGATAAGCTCGGTAACATCAACACTTTCAGCCTGTCTTGATGCCATTGTACGGAGAGCGAATTTTGAAAACTGCATGGTCTTTCCTGCATCTTCAAGATTTTTTTCAGTCAGGTCGTAGAGCTTATCATAGTTTTTTTTACTGTCGTCATTGTTGAGCGGAGGATATTTAGCCATGAAATCACGAAGGAACTTCTGAAAAGTTTCCTTGATCTTTTCATACTGAAAGTCTTCGAGTCTCTTTCTCTGTGCCGCGATGATGACCTTCCTCATGTCTTCGTTTTTAACAACTTCGTTTATGACTCTTGAAAGAAAGACCGGATCCTTGTCATCGACTACGACGCCCGAACCGCCCAGAGTTTCCGGAACTGCACAGGCATTGTATGCGATAACAGGAACATCGAATGTCATGGCTTCAACAAGCGGAACACAGA
>JAGDDO010000165.1 GCA_017848205.1 Oscillospiraceae bacterium
CAAAACGCGAGGATTGAAGACCAAAACGCGAGGATTGAAGATCAAAACGCGAGGATTGAAGTCGATAATGAAAGTAGTCAGATAGAAAATACGTGGGAAAATGCTAAAAACAAATGGATTGGATATGTGCGTAAGGAAACGGAAATGCATCAGATATCTAATATTACCGCTAAAGCGGTTATCGTTGTTCTTGAAAAATTAGGAGAGAATCAGAATATTGGAACATCGGATGTACAGAAAATACTGGAATGTAAAGAAACTAAAGCACTCAGAATTATTAATGAAATGAAAAAACATGGAATTCTGATTCCGGTATATGGTCAAGGAAAGGGTAAATATAGCCTTAATACAATGGTTGAATATAGTTGATATCATCATTATGGTAAGTAATTGCAGGAATAACGAAAGATTCGTTCAGTCATGTGTATTCCTTAGAAGTATATAAATCACAGTATCAATTTACGTGACGGTTCGGTTTTGCCAGGATACAATGAGATTTATAATGAACTAAAAACACTTGATCCGGAAGATTACTTACAAATTATTCTTAATGCTGAAACAGATGAAGAAAAAGAGTTCTATAATTCTGTCAGTGATATAGTTTTGCAGCAGGCACAGAAAAAAGTGATTGAAAGCGGTTTGTTTTAATGAAAGAGGTATCTGATTGAGAAATTCAATAAGCCGTTTTCACCACGCCAATCCGAAGACTATTTTCCGGACATATAAAATATAAGTATACCTGTTTAAAGGTTGACATAACGCATGAAATATTGTACAATAAATATATATATTTATTGTAAATGCATAATTGCATAGACGATGAAAAACAGGGGACGGGGAACAAAGCAAATCTCCTGTGTGACCGTCGTAAATGCGATGTTATGATATAAGGAGATGCATAAAATGCATGAGAACAATGTGAATATTTCCGGAGACGGAGAAAAGACAATCAAACAGTCCGAAAACGAGATCTTTGCACACGTATCACGTACGCTGGCAAGCAGATATGAAGTTATTTACTACGTTGATGTTAATACCAGTGAATATCGTATTTACAGTGCCAGTGATGAGTATTCAAACCTTGGCACACAGGCCGAGGGTTCTGATTTCTTTGCTGATGCCGTCAGGGATATCAATACGCTGATCCATCCGGAGGACAGGGAGATGGTCATCAGCGCACTTGATAAAGAAAACCTTATAAAAACTATCGACAGGGACGGAACATTTGAACTTTCCTACCGGCAGATACTTGAAGGCAGACAGCAGTATGTAAGTATTCTTATTATGTACGCCACCGGTGATCACAGTCATCTGGTTATCGGCGTATCTAATGCTGATGTTCAGGTGCGTCATCAGCAGGAGCTGGAATCTAAAAACAGGACATTCAATGAAATTGCGACAGCTCTCGCTTCCAAATATGAAGTAATTTACACTGTGAATACTGAGACCGGGGAATACAATGAATACAGCACATCTGAAAATTTCCGATGGAGTGAATCCGGATACAGCGGAACAGATTTCTTCAGTGATACTGAAAGAAATATAAAAACAAGCGTTTATCCTGAAGACTATCCGATGGTTGCGGATGTCATGACAAAGGAGTCTCTGCTCAAGAAACTTAATGCCTTCGGAAAATTTACAATGAGCTACCGTCTCGTTATAGAAGGCGAGCCGAGCTATGTTTCACTTTATGCTGTAAAACCAAGTCCGGAGTCAGAAAACATTATTATCGCGGTGGCCAATGTCGATGATACCAAAAAGGTAATGTACGATGTTACTCACGATATGCAGACAGGAATTTACACCCGTGAATATCTGTATTCAAAAATAGCTGAAATGTTCAGGAACAATCCTGATACGGAGTATTACATCTGCTATGTGGACGTAATGAATTTCAAGGTAGTAAACGATATTTTCGGTACAGAATTCGGTAATTATGCGATAAAGCATATAGCGGACTGGTTCAGGGAAAATCTTTCACACCGCTGCTGTTACGGTCGTCTTCTCGGAATAAACTTTGGTATTTGTATGCCGAAAGATGAATTCGATCTGCAGAAATTCGAAGACCGTCTGTCAAAGTTTATTCTTAAGAACGAAAAGGCCGAATACCATATTCTCGTTCATGTAGGTGTTTATGAGGCAGATCCTGAAACCACGCCTATACCGATAATGTTCGACAGAGCAAATCTTTCACTCTCAACTATCAACGACGAATACAAGACTCATATTGCATTCTATAATGACAAGCTCCGTGAGCAGATCCTCTGGGATCAGGAGATAACCGCCCAGCTTCGCAAGGCAGTTGAAGAAATGCAGCTTAAACCGTATCTTCAGCCTATAGCCGATAAAGAAGGAAAGGTAGTGGGCGCTGAAGCACTTGCAAGATGGGAACATCCGAAGTACGGTTTCCTTGCGCCTTACAAGTTCATACCGACATTTGAAAAGAACGGTATGATCGTTGAAGTGGACAGACATATGTGGGAGTGCTCGTGCAGGCTCCTTGCAAAATGGAAGGAAAAGAATCCTGACCTTTTTATCTCAGTAAATATTTCTCCGAAGAATTTCTACTTTTTCGACGTTGTTTCCGAGATAAAGAAACTTGTTGAAAAGTACGGTATAAATCCTGCAAATCTTCGCATCGAGATAACTGAAACAGTTATGATGAACGATGCGGAAAACAGAATGCAGATCCTTGAAAACTTCCGCAGCGCAGGTTTCATCGTTGAAATGGATGACTTCGGAAGCGGCTATTCTTCACTCAATATGCTCAAACAGATGCCTGTTGACGTGCTCAAGATCGACATGAAGTTTCTCGGAAGCAGTGACGATTCCGACAAGGCCAACATCATTGTACGTAACGTTATCAGTCTTACAAGAGAGCTTGGGATCACTTCACTTACCGAAGGTGTTGAGACGCAGAACCAGTACAACACTCTTAATGACATGGGCTGTATCCTTTTCCAGGGATACTATTTCGCAAAGCCGATGCCGGTAGAAGAATTTGAAAAGTTTGCCGGCCTGACAGAGTAAGATCTTCACGATAAATAAACTAAACAGTAAACCAGAAGCGGATACCATCCTTAAAAGGGGTATCCGCTTCTGGTTTATTTATTCTGTTAAATCCGAATGCGAACGATCACGTATAGTTTCTTATATCCAGAGAATTTGCAAGTATCATTGAAGAAAGATTATATTTACTGCCGTTAGCCCAGAGAAAGTTATTTGAATTGTGAGCTGCGTCACTTTCAGTTACTGCTCCCATTTTGTACGCTGTAAGTATACCGTCGTCAGACATTTCAAGCAGAGCAGTCGTATCGAGCTCTTCAAGATAACCTGCGCGGTACATTTCAATGTTGTAGCGGGCAATAAGTGATTCCGGACGTGAGAAGCAGAGCAGTGCGAACATAACTGTTGTGATTATGCAGAAGTATTTTGCGGCCTTTAAATTAAAGCGGAACTGCTTGATGATCACAAGAACGAATATCATTGAAAGCAGGATCATAAACCAGCTTGTGTATACGCGTAATGTGGTGAGTCCGTACATTCTTATATACATGATCATCTTGCTTAAGGCAGTAGCGATCAGGATAAGTGTGAAGCTGCTTAAAATAATGCTGTAGAGTTTGAGTGTGAACGGCTTTTCTTCAGCAGTCTTTTTCGAGTATACGCTGATGGCACAGATAAGTCCCAGGTTGATGACTGCTACCCAGAGAAGCTCAAAGAATCCGCGTCTTGCATAGTCGGCATATGTAAATCCTTCCGGAAGATTTCCCATGAATGCTGAAAGGAAGTATTTTGTCTGTGATATAAAGAAAAGAACGTACAGAAGACAAATCGGTGTGACTGCAGTGTAGCAGATAAGGTTGTTTATAACACGTTTGTTCATGAGTCTGAACCTGCAGTATTCGTCATCAAGCGCCTTAAGGTCGTCGCGGTGCGAATTTGACCAGAACATTCCGAAAAGATAAAGTGAACACGGCAGAGCAAGCAGAATCTTAACCATTATCTCATTTGCGTTTAAATCAGAAAGCATATCCGTGATGCTTGTGAACATGTTTTCCATTCCTTCATCTGCCGACATAAGGAGACATGCCACAAGAGCAGTTACAGGAACGGTCGCCACAAGACCGAGAAAAATAAATTTTATACTGCTGCAAGTCTTTGATCCCTTTACAGCTCCGGCAGATACTTTGATCTGTTCGCCGAATTTTGAAAAAGGATAGCTTAAAACTGATTTTTTAAGTGCAAAAGGAAGATATTTTTCAATTGTTGTTTTTCCTGCACCCACCGAGAAAAGAAGATACGATCCGGCGAAAATCAGAAAGATCACATCAAGAAATTTGATAAAGCTGTTGTCAGTGATCGAGAAGACAAGGCTGAAGGCGTAAAGAATAAAAACTATAACGTTGTTCAATAAAGAAAAAACAAATCCTTTTTTCGAAAAGTAGATAACGGCAGCAGTTATAATCCCTGCATAAACTCCAGTTGTAAAGAATCCGGTTTTTTCAAAGACCGTGAACTTTATCAGGAAATATGCCGCTATCATTAAAAATACTGAAAGTATGTGATCTGAAATGCTGTATTCTGTTTTTTTCAGCCCCTGTTCTGGAGCTGCAGCGATATTCTCATTCATTTTAGTTACCTCCGTTATGGCTGTTCATCAGTGCCGCAGGGGCACATGATCCAGACTGCGTAAGATAACCAGTGCGCGCTTCCGGTCATCCCTGTGACTATAGTGTAACACATGGAATATTATTTGTCAATACAAAATTATTGAAAAACAATAAAATATTTTTGAAAATCGGAAACTTAATATTTTGACACCAGTTTTATACCGTTTGTTTAGGAAACACTGATTAAATCGGAAATCCGGCTTCGCCGGATTTCCGGAGGTGGGATTTGCGGGGCTTCGCCCCGGACCCCACGCTGATTTATGAATAAATCAGCGTTTCCTTTATTATATATTTTCTATAATATCTTGAAATAATCAGCAGGATATGTTATACTTTTTATACAAAGTTTATGGGCGCACCTGAAGCTTTGCACATGCGTGCTGACCGGTGTTTCCCGAAATTTTGCAAAGGAAGTATTAAGGAAAGGAAGCGTTATAATATGCTTAAATTTTTCAAATGTGAGGTCTGTAAGAATATCATCATTAAGTTAGCAGATTCCGGTGTGCCGGTTTCATGCTGCGGAAAGCCGATGACGGAACTCGTTCCGGGTGCAGCTGACGGTGCGCTTGAAAAGCATGTACCTGCTGTTACAGCAGATGGAAAGAATGTAAAGGTTCAGATCGGTGAAGTTCTCCATCCTATGCTGGAAGAACACTTTATTCAGTTTATCGCACTTGAAACAAAGAACGGTTTCCAGGTGAAATACCTTAAGGCCGGCGATGAACCGAAGGCTGAATTCACTGTTGCCGCTGATGATGAAGCAGTTGCTGTATACGAGTACTGTAATCTCCACGGCCTCTGGGTAAAGGAATTATAATAAAGCATCTGTATTTAACAGGGGCTTCTTGTATATTTCACGTACAATAAATGAATTAAAATAGTGGACGTAAAACTTTATTTGCGTTCACTATATTTTTAGGCAGGCACTGATTTATACGTGAATCAGCGGGGTGCGTGTCGCAGTAATTAAATCAGTGTTTTATTATGTCCCGCTTATGTCGGATACGGGACATATAAACTTGAAATAATCAACCAAATGTGCTATACTTTTAACAAAGGTGATAACAGTTTCAGGTGACAGCAGGGAGGTTCGGGCATGTTCAGAAAGTTGTATGAGAACAGAAAAGAGATAACAAATATTCTTTTTCTGATCTATATTATAGCTGTGCTGTCGCTCACATTTGTCGTCCGTGAAACAATGGTATTCCGTACTCCGCATAACAGGGGAGTTGTAACGGAGCCGTTCCGTGAACTGCAGGCGATGATAGAACAGCCTGATCACTTTTTCTGGTTTATGCAGATAGCACTCAATGTTCTGCTTTTCATTCCGTTCGGATTTCTGCTTCCGTGTGTGAGCCGGTACTTCAGAAGTTCGATGGCCATAGTGGCTTCAGGTTTTATGTTTTCAGGCTTTATTGAGACCATGCAGTACATAACGGGCAGAGGTCTTACTGAAGTTGATGATATTATTACAAACACGACAGGTGCAGCAATCGGGGCCGTTATTTACTGGGCAGCTGTTGTGGTAAAAGAAAAACACAGGAAAGAAGGGATCCTTTTATGAAAGAAAAATGCAAGGAATTTATGGAACGAAATCTTGAAAAAGCCGGTGTTCCTTTTGAATTCGAACTTATTGATAATGAGTTTTATGCTTCGGGTGAATACTTCACATTTACGGAAGAACCACTCAAAAACGTTCAGCTTGTTCAGCGCTTTATAATCGACGATGAAGGTATTATATCAATGGGACTGTACGAGGTAAACATTGAAGATACCTCAAAATTTGACGAACTCGCTGCACTGTTCTCGGAAAAATATGAGATCAGGATAAGATATGATGCCGATTACAGCACAATCAAGACAGATGCCGGAATGGCAGCAGGAGCACTGATCGACAACTCAAGAATATTCCGGTCTTTCGTAACCTTTCCGCTTCTTGTATTAAGAATGGTAGTATATGCTTACTATGTGGTAACTGAAAACGGTCTTGATGTGAAGGACGTGTTTGACGACATTTCAGAGCATGAGGGTGACTTCATTATTGCCGATGAGATCACATACAATACTGATGAGGTGACAGGCCTTATTAAAGAGGGAAATGAGCGCTATTTTATAGAGCACGATTTCCTTCCTGCAGAATTCTATAACGATCCTGAGGCTTTTATGGGTAGTCTTAAAAATGAAAAGGAAGAATTCCTGAAACGTATCATCGATGACGTTCTTCTTGAAAACACAGCAATGCCTGTTGCCGACCATGAAGGATTCAGACTTGAAGTTTTAAAGGATTCCGATGAAAGCATATGTATAGACATGGTTATACCGGTCGCAGAAAAATATCTTGAATGTTCCGATATAATCTTCTTCTGGTCATCAAAGGAAAAGCCACTCTACTACACAGTCGAGATAAAGTACGAAGGGGACAAAAAGATCTGGCTTGCCTGTGCATGGGATGAATCAGGAAATCATCTTGATTTCGGTAAGGCTGATAACCGTGAAGGCGCGGTTGATATAATCAAGGAAAGAATAAAATAAATCTTTCCTTATCACGGATATCTCAGTACAGACGTCCGTGAAAAATCTGAAAACGGGAAAGAAAGGGAAAATGAAAAATGAAACTTGAGCCAATAGTAATCTCACTGCTTGACACTGATCTTTACAAGTTCAACATGGATCAGGTCATCTTCCACAGACACACTGATCTCTGCGGTCAGTATTTCTTCAAGTGCCGTAACAAGGACGTGGTTTTCACACCTGAAATGGTAGAGGAGATCAACGAACAGATCGACCACCTGTGCACACTTACTTTTAAAAAGGAAGAGCTTGATTATCTTCGTTCCATTCGTTTTATAAAGAAGGACTATGTTGAGTTTTTAAGACTGTGGCACCCGATAAGAGACTATGTTACAGCAAAGCTTGATGCGGGCGGTGAACTTTACATTGAAGTAAACGGTCCTCTGTTCTCAGCAATGCAGTTTGAGATATATCTTCTTGAGATCGTAAATGAAGTGTATTTCCGCATGTAATACGATTACGAAAAGCTTCGCAGATCAGCTGAAGAAAGGCTTGATGCAAAGATAAAAGCTCTTAATGACGGTACCTATACTTTCAGCTTTGCTGAATTCGGATGCCGCAGAAGACTCTCACGCGAATGGGAGGACGTGGTCGTAAGAAGACTGGTAACAGAAACAAAGAGCTGCGTCGGTACTTCAAACGTTTATCTTGCAATGAAGTACAATGTAACTCCTATCGGAACCTACGCTCACGAGTTTGTACAGATGTATCAGGGCATAGATTCTATTCCGCTTGCCTACACCAACCACTACGCAATGCGTGACTGGTACAACGAATATGATGGTGACAACGGTACAGCTCTTACTGATACAGTTACAACAGATCTGTTCCTGCTCGACTTCAACCGTTTGATGGTAAACAACTATACAGGCGTTCGTCACGACAGCGGAGACCCGTATGCCTGGGGCGACAAGATGATCGCTCACTATAGGAAGTACGGTGTTGACCCGAAGACAAAGCTTCTGCTCTTCAGTGACAGTCTCGATTTTGACAGGGCACAGAAGCTTTATGAGTACTTCAGCGGAAAAACAAAGGTTTCATTCGGCATAGGTACTTTCTGCTCAAACGATACCGAGGAGAAGGCGCTTAATATAGTTATCAAGCTCCAGTACGTAAACGGCAGACCGGTCGCAAAGCTTTCCGATGATATCGGCAAGGCTATGTGCCGCGATGAAGATTATCTTGGATATCTTAAGCGTTCAGTACAGTTCAGACTTGATAGAGAAGCAAAATAAAAAACAGAAGGCTGCAGTCAGTGCGATCATCTGACTGCAGCCTTTATAGGTTTTTAAATTAGGAAATTACTTTTTCTTGCCCTGCATTGCTTCAACAAGTTCGTCTGTTCTGATCTCGAAGAGGTCAACAAGCGGAACTGTCTTTTCGTTTGCAGTGAAAATGTAAAGAAGAGCAAGGAACATGTTCCATGTCATACCACGCTGCTTCTTTTCAACAGAAAGGATAGTCTGACGGCTGATACCGGCAATCTCAGCGAGCTCTGACTGTGTAACACCGAGCTTAGCTCTGAGAACAGTAAGGTTTTCTACCATTCTGTCGATATAGAGTCTTTTTAATTCTTCATTCATAGTTTTAACACCTCATAAATGTATTGTATTATTTTTTTGGATAAGGGCTTTAACTATATCCATACTACTACATCTATTATAATACGTCTGAGATAAAAAATCAACCCTTGAAGATAAAAATTATAGAAATAACTAAAAAAACACTGCCGGATACCTAAAGATCAATGTCTATAATTTGACCGTCTGAATACGAACTTTTTCCCTTGACAAAATAAAAGTGATAATGTACAATTATAATGTATATGTCTGATGACGGACGATTTTGAATAAAAAGAATAAACAGAAGGGAAATAAATTGGAAAAATATTATTTGATTGACTTTGAAAATGTCAGTACAGGGGGCTTTTCAGGCTGCGAACTTCTCGGAAACGATGACCACATCCATGTGTTCTTTACTGATAAATCAACGAAGTTTGACCTGAATATTCTGCACAGGCACAAGGCGGCAACTCTTGAAATACATAAGGTGCCCTGCGGAAATCAGTCTGCCGATATGCATATAGTATCATATCTTGGCTATCTTGTGGGAATAAACAAAGGTAAGGATTTTGAGTGCATAATCGTAAGCAAGGACACTGATTTTGACAACGTAATAAAGTTCTGGACTAATGCTGAAGGTGTTTCTGTCCGCAGATCTCCGGTGATAAAGAACGATGACGGGAAAAAGAAAAACAAAAAGACAGAACAGAAGGGAACGCAGGACAAAAAGGTAAAGAAGAACAACGTTTCTGCGCCGGCCGGTAAAAGCAGAACGGAAGTAAACACAAATGACAAAGACACTGAACAGCAGAAGAAGGATCTTACTGAACGACTGAAAAAGGCCATCGGAGAAAGCGAGATCAGTCCGTGCTTTACAGATGAAATAACAAATATTGTCACAAGTCATTTTGAAGAAAAGCACATGCTTACATCAGTTCACAACGATCTGCGACAGATATTCACTGACTACAGCGATGTCTATGATCTTGTCCGCAGAGTCGTTAAGGATCATAATGCTGTGACTGTTTCGGGGAATAATGAACGGAATAAAGGAAACAGTTTAAGCGTTACAGTGAAAAATGCTCTTGACAAAGCAAAGATAGGTAACGAAGATGCGGATTATCTTGCTTCGGTAGCTGTAAAGTATTCAGGCAAGTCCGATTCTAAGGCACTTGCCAACAAGGCTCTTGTAAAGAAATACGGCCAGGACAAGGGCAATGATCTTTATAAGAAAATAAAAAAGTATTTATAACCGGTGATCTATGGTAAACGCTGATTTATTCATAAATCAGCGTGGGGCACGGGGCGAAGCCACGAAATCTCCCGCCAGGAAATACGACGAAGTCGTATTTTCGATTTAATCCGTATTTCTCCATAATTTTACTTTGAAAATTATTTTTCAAAACCACTTGACGTTTGGTAATTACAGTGATAAAATTAAAAATGACCGTTTAAAAATGAGATTTTTTTGTAATAATAAACGTCAGAAAGAAGACTAACAATGTTTGAAACTTTTGAAAAATATGAATCCAATGTAAGATCTTACTGCAGAAAGTACCCGGTTGTTTTTGATGAAGCAAGAAACGCAGAACTGTTTTCCGAACAGGGTGAACGATATATCGATTTTCTCGCTGTAGCCGGTTCCGTCAACTACGGACACAACAATCCTGAAATCAAGGCGGCGGTTCTTGAATATCTCAGCAGTGACCGTATCATAAACGCTCTTGATATGTACACAAAGGCTAAGAGAGAATTTATCGAAGCTCTTGAAAACAGTATACTTATACCGAGAAAGCTTGACTACAAGGTAATGTGCTGCGGTTCCACAGGTACCAACGCCATTGAAGCTGCACTTAAGCTTGCAAGAAAGAACACAGGACGCACCAATGTATTTGCATTCTCAGGCGCTTTTCACGGAATGTCGATGGGAAGCCTTGCATGTACAACTGACAGAATAAGCCGTGAGGGAGCAGGAGTTCCTCTTGACAATGTTTCCTTTATGCCTTACTGCAACAGCCGTATCGATTCCATAGAATACCTTAAGGAAGTCCTTGAGGATGACCACTCTGGTTTTGACAAGCCGGCCGCAGTTATTCTTGAAACAGTTCAGGCTGAGGGCGGTATCAATGTAGCTGATGCTGAATGGTTAAAGGCTGTAAGAAAGATATGCGATGACCACGGAATAGTAATGATCGTGGATGACATACAGGTCGGAAACGGCAGAACA
>JAGDDO010000166.1 GCA_017848205.1 Oscillospiraceae bacterium
CCCGGGGTGAATGAAGCACAGGGTTATTTTTCAATGGTAAATGATTCTATCCAGCTTCCTCTGATACTGAGTGGCTGATCGGCTTTTTTATAGCTAATAAAGCTGTTGATCGCAAATTTGTAAGTTCCAGCCGCGAGTTTATCGGAGGGGGTAGTGATACTTGCACTGCCATCGGTAAATTGCTTCTTGTCACTAAGGCTGCCATTTATTACCGTTTTACCGTTCTGATCGATGATGCTGTATTCTTCTATCGCTATTTCGTCGGTGTAGGCATAAGGTGCCATCGTAGGATCATTAGCAGTGACTGTGACTGTCAGCTGTCCGGCGTTTTCTACAACATTGACTATCAGCTCATCGGTAGCCTGCTCATAGGTTGTGCCGGTAACTGTTCCGACAATGTTCGTTTTATCCTTAAACAAACCGGAAAGTTTGCCTGTTGCTGCGAGAGCGGTAACACCACTCAAAGTGAGGACCAGGGCAAGTGCGGCAGCTATAACAGCCGGTTTTCTTAAAAATGTGACAAATCCGGAATTTGTATTCTTCTTAATTCTATTTGTATCCATAGTTCTGTTAACCTCCTCATTTCTGCAATTTCTGATGATCCGTTGCTTCATGTCATCAGGCATTTTGATATTTTTCATTTTGCTGAATGTTTCTGTGATCTCGGTATCGATATTATTTGAACCGTTTCTAATGCTGCTCATCTATGAAATCTCCTTTCCGTACGCTTCTTTCAGTAGCCTGCGGGCTTTCTGCAGTCTCATCTTTATTGCGGATATTGTCTTGCCGGTCATTTTAGCGATTTCTTTGACACCGTATTCTTCTACATAGTGAAGGATCAGCACTGTTCTGAACTTTTCCGGCAGACGCATCATTGCCCTTATTATTCCGCTGTCAGTGTCGGTATGCGCGACATTCCTGCTAAGTGACTCGGCATCGGTTATAATTGCGGCTTCGATTGGCAGTTTTTCGAATGAATCAATCGTTGCCGGATCATCCTCGGACAGATGACTTAAGTCAAAATCAGCCTCTGTATTCTCTTTATTCTGAATATACTGCATTATCTCATCGATGTTCACTTCGCCCCGATGCTGCCTGTTCTTTAAGATATCCTTACTTTTATTTATTACTACGCGGATCAGCCAGGCTTTTTTGTGTTCGGAATCATCGAACACGTTCTTTTGATCCAGATATTTGATGAAGGTCTCCTGAACAGCATCTTCGGCATCGGCTGAATTTCCGACTATACCCATCGCCACCCTGAAGAGCGTATTTCCATAGGCTTCAACAATCCGTTCAATATCATCAGCCGGCCGTACCGATGTATTGTCCATTTTCTTATCACCTCCTCACCTATAATACGATTGAAAATGAAAAATGGTCAATTTTTGAAAAAAATATTATATAATGCAACCAACGAAGTTATTTTACGAGTTATATAGTGAGGGACCTCATACTGAAAGGCTAAGAGCTTTTCGGAAAAAACGTGAAGGGAGGATGTCATGACTGACAATGAACTGGTTCAGGCTTATCTGGCCGGAGACGAGAGTGCGGTTACCGCAACAAAAGAAAAGTACCGGCATTATCTGTACAAGATCTCATTTCAGATACTCGGTGACAACGAAGATGTTGAAGAATGTCTGAATGATGTATATCTGGCCGCATGGAAGTCCATTCCGCAGGACAGGCCCGAGATGCTCCTGCCTTATCTGAGAAAGATAACGAGGCGGATTTCCATAGATAAGCTCAGAATGCGTTCAAGCATGAAGCGTATACCTTCGGAATATCTAACTTCAATCGAAGAACTGAATGATACTATTCCATCAGGTCACACACCGGAATCGGAAATTGAGGCGGAAGCCTTAAATGAAGCCATACGTCGATTTACAGCAGGACTGGCCGCGGAAGAACGTCGTTTGTTTATCGGAAGGTACTATTTCTTCGA
>JAGDDO010000167.1 GCA_017848205.1 Oscillospiraceae bacterium
ATTGACACGGGACTTGAGGCTATGAAAACCGGACGTGAACAGCTGGAACAGTCCGCCGAAGCAGCAAAGGCTGGTCTCCTGCCTGAAGAAATGGTTAAAATGATAATTTCACAGACAGCAGTTCAGATGGAACTTGACGCCTCCGGCATTGAGGATCTTGATGCTCTGCTTGCTGCCTTTGATGCTAAAAAGGCCGAGACTGAAAAGATGCGTTCCGAACTTCTGACTCAGAAAGCTGATCTTTTAAATAAATCTGAAGAACTTGAAAACAAGAAAACAGAACTTTCTGAAGGCAAAGAAAAGCTTGAAAGCGGTATGACTGAACTTGCAGCCGCTAAAAAGCAGGCGCTTGAAGGTAAAGCTGCACTTGAAGCTGCAAAGAAAGAACTCGAATCCGGTTCTGATCAGTTAAAGGATGCAAAAAATCAGATAAACGAAAAGGAAACAGAACTCGAAAACACAAGAAATGAAAAAGGCAAGGAAATCAGTGACGGCCTTGACGCTATAAACGAAGGTGAAACCAAACTCAACGAAACACTTGACAATTGGGACGACACTGTAAACAATGCGCTTGACAGTGCTGATGTCACCGAGACTCTCACTGTCGAAATGATTTCAAATATTCTCAAGGCTCAGAACTTCGCTATGCCAGCCGGCTACATAAACGAAAGCGACGGTTCACAGTATCTTGTAAAGATCGGCGATAAGATTGACAATGCTGAGATCCTCAAAAATCTCGTGCTCTTTGATCTTAAGGTCGATGGTATGGATCCTGTAAGGCTTTCCGATGTTGCTGACGTGTTCATAACAGACAACTCTGACGAGGTGTATGCTTCGGTTGACGGAAAGGACGGCGTTATCCTCACTTTCCAGAAGCAGAACAATTTCGCTACCGCAAAGGTTGCTGAAAGCATTCAGGAAAAGTTTGCTTCCATTACAGAAGAAAACAGCAATGTTAAGTTCATTGAACTTATGAACCAGGGTGACTACATCCACCTTATTGTAAACTCTGTAATTAAGAATCTCCTTCAGGGTGCAGCATTCGCGATCATCGTTCTTCTGCTGTTCCTCAGAGATGTCAGACCGACATTCATTATTGCGTGCTCTATTCCGATAAGTGTTATTTTCGCAGTAGCACTTATGTACTTTACAGGAATAACACTCAACCTTATTTCCCTTTCGGGTCTTGCCATCGGCGTCGGAATGCTCGTTGATAACTCAGTCGTTGTAATTGAAAACATCTACCGACTGAAAAACAAGGGCTACTCCGCTGTTCAGGCATCTGTAAGCGGTGCAAAACAGGTTGCAGGCGCCATCACATCATCCACACTGACTACAGTCTGCGTATTTGCTCCTATCGTATTCGTGGAAGGCATTACAAAGACACTGTTCGTGGATATGGCTCTTACCATCGGCTTCTCTCTCGGAGCAAGTCTTATCGTTGCCCTTACAGTTGTTCCTGCAATGACATCAAGAATAATGAAAAATTCAAAGCCTGTAAGCTCAAAGTTATTTGAAAAGGTACAGGCTGCCTATGCAAAATCAATTAAGGTCGTTCTTCGATTCAAAGCGGTTGCTCTCATATTAGTGGTTGCCGCTCTCGGTGCTTCAGCATACGGTGCTTACTCAAAGGGCGTTTCGTTCATGCCGGATATGGACAGCACACAGGTGTCTGTTGACCTTGAAATGCCTGACGGAACAAAGCTCGATGAAACAGTAAAGACCTCAAACGAGATAATGGAAGATATAAGCAGCATGGAAGACGTTGAGACCATCGGTGCTATGCTTTCCAGCGGTCAGGCCGCAATGTTCGGGCTTGATGTGGATGCAAGTACAACAAGGGTGTCAATGTACGTTATCCTTAAAGAAGACAAGAAACGTACAAGTCAGTCCATAGCAGCTGAGATCAACGAAAAGTACAGTGACAAGGAATACAAAGTATCTGCCAGCGGATCACAGATGGATCTTTCTGCACTCGGCGGTTCCGGTGTAACACTCAGAATAGTCGGAAACGACATAGAAAAATTACAGGAAACTGCTGTAAAGGCCGCTGCAAAGCTTGAACAGATAGAAGGTATCGGTGAAGTAGATGACGGAATCGACAATCCTTCACCTGAGCTTAAAATAACAGTCAACAAGGAAACTGCAATGCTCAACGGACTTACAGTTGCTCAGGTATTCGGTGACATTGCAAAATCGCTTTCTGATTCTTCAAAGGCAACATCCATTACCACAAACGGCAAGGATTTTGATATAATCGTTGAAAAGGGAGAAGAAAGCAGTATTACAAAGGACAATATCAAAGATTTCAAATTCAAGATAAACGACCTTACCGGTTCACAGAATTCAGACGCTGATACTTCATTTGCCCTTGAAGACAAAAAGGATGAAGATGAGGAAGAGGACGAAGAAGAAAAGGAACCTGAAAAGGAAGAGGTCGCTCTCTCTGAGATCGCTGAAATTGAAGAGACCACTACCCTTTCAGCTATTTCAAGACAGAATCACAAGCGTTACATTACAGTCAGCGGGACAATAGCCGACGGTTATAACGTTGGTCTTGTCAGCCGTGATGCTGAAAGTCAGTTTAAGGACTTTGAACTTCCTGAAGGATTCAGTCTGGAGTTTGACGGTGAAAATGAGACTATCATGGAATCAATGGAACAGTTAGGTCTCATGCTTGCTCTCGCAGTAGTGCTTATCTACCTTATAATGGTTGCACAGTTCCAGTCACTGAAATCACCTTTCATCGTAATGTTCACAATGCCGCTTGCATTTACCGGAGGCTTCCTTGCACTTATAATCACCGGCAAGGAACTCAGCGTAATCGGACTTTTAGGTTTCGTAATGCTCGCCGGTATCGTAGTAAACAACGGTATCGTACTGGTAGACTACATAAACCAGCTCAGACTTGACGGAATGGAAAAGCGCGAAGCTATCGCTGAAGCAGGCGCTACACGTTTAAGACCTATTCTTATGACGGCTATCACTACTATTCTCGGTCTTATTATGATGGCAGTCGGAAGAGAAATGGGCTCCGACATGGTTCAGCCGATCGCTGTAGTAACCATAGGCGGTCTTGTATACGCAACATTCACAACACTGTTCATAATACCTATAATCTACGACATTTTCAATAAGAAGGAAATGAAGAAGATAGATAATTCTGAACTTGAATTTATTGAGGACTAAGGAAACACTGATTAAACAGGAAATACGGCTTCGCCGTATTTCCGGGTGCAGAGAAAGCGGGGCTTCGCCCCGTGCCCTGCGCTGATTTATTCATAAATCAGCGTTATCCTGAATAAACAGAAAAGGTGTGAGGATCATGAAGATCTTCACACCTTTTCTGTTTTAAAAATCTGTATCTGCATACTTATTGAAAAGTCTGATGTACTCTTCCTGTGCATCGTTCATTTTTCTGAATTTATCGATTCCCATTTCCTTTACTGATTCAATTTCAATGTTCAGGAGATCAGAAATGATCTGAGCAGAAGCTTTACTTCCCTTTTCGGTAAGTCTGATAAACTTGCTTCGCTTGTCCATGTCATTGACAGACAGTTCAACATATCCTTCCTTTTCGAAACGCTTAAGTATCATATTTACTGTCTGCTTTGATATCTGAAGTCCGTCGGAAATATGTTTCTGAGTGCAGAAACTGCTTTTGGCAATGAAATTGATGACCAGAGTTTCATTACATGAAAAACCGTAGGTCTTCGACCAGTTTTCATACATTGCCTGGCACAGACGCCAGAGCGTAAAGTATCTGTCAAGTTCACCTGAATATGCTTCGTGCATCATAAAGTATCATCCCCATTCAAAAATAAGATCCCTCGTTTACAACTGAAATGATACCGATTACCTTAAAAGCGTCCGTACATGAAAGAAATGGAATAAAAACAGAATCTGATCACGCGACACTAGTATAGTAATCGATTATTTTGTTACTATTATTATAACACATATCTGTAAATAAAACAAGTCCAAACTTTTACGAAACACCCTTTAAACTTGACTTTTTTTATAAAAAATGCTAAAATATAATATGAAATTATATATCCGGAGGTACTTATGATTGGACTGGTTGATATTGAGTATAACACCGGTGGTCCGACCGGAAGAGTAAAAAATGACGTAACAATGATCGAGTTCACTCTTCAGATCGTTGACGAAACTCAGAATTACAAGGAAATCGATCTTCTGGACGTTGTTGTTAAGCCGCCGAAAGGCAGGACGATACTTAACGAAAAAATAAAGGAACTGACAACTATAAGTCAGGAAGAAGTCGATAAAGGCCGGAGAATGGATCTGGTCTATAAAAGCATTTACGAATTTTATCAGAAATATGATCTTAGCTGCATTTATACCTGGGGCAACTGCGACCAGGATGTTGTGCACTGGAATTACGGAAAATATGATATCGGCGGCCTTACAGGGCTTACACGCGAACAGGTATGCGTTAAGTATACAGATCTCAGTGCTGTTGTCAAGGAAAAATATGATGCAAGGCACTCGGTCTCCCTTCTGAATATGTCCGTTCTCTGCGAATGCAAGCCGCTCATGCAGCACAGAGCCTATGCCGACGTTGAAACTATGCGCAAGATCCTCATTGAACTTGCACACACCGATGACGCTGACATGAGAAGCAGGTTCAGTGCTTATGACGTATATGCTGACTTAAGGGAAATGTACAACAAGATGAAAAACGTCATTACTATTGCCAAGGACTACGACATTGACGTTGACGAGCTGCTCGATACAGCAAAGAAGGGTCATGAATTTCCTGTATTTGACGAAGCTTATAACGACACTTATAACAAGCGTACATTCGGATGGCTGTAGAATACGGAGGATAAATTGAAAAAACCTGATTTAAAAAACTTTTTTATAAAAATAATAAAACCTGAAGAAAAGATCTCTTCAGGTTTTGCTCTTGTATCAAAGTACAGATCAGCAGTAATGGGATTTGCTGCACTCTGGATACTGTTCTTTCACGTATGCGGAACCGTTATCACCGCTGAACACCCGATAGCCGCCTGGACAGAAGCCAGAATAAAGCGTTTCGGCTACGGCGGTGTCGATATTTTCTTTCTGCTTTCGGGTATGGGTCTTACCTATGCCATAAGCAAATCAAAGCTTTACGTTTTCTATTACCGCCGCTTCAAAAGGATAATACTTCCGTTTGTGGCTGTAGCACTGCTTAAGGCACATACTGATCACTGGTCGGTAAAATGGTTCTTCGAGTGTATTTCCGGCAAGGCTTTCTACGTCAATTCCATTTACATGTTCTTATGGTTTGTGCCGGCAATTCTTA
>JAGDDO010000168.1 GCA_017848205.1 Oscillospiraceae bacterium
AACGACGGACTTGGTGAAATAGGATACTGCGCATTTGCCGGTACTGCTATTACTGAAATAAGTATACCGGAAACCGTTACAAAGATAAATGACTCGTTCTGTGATTTAAAATCGCTTAAAACCGCTGTATTCAAAGGTTCTAGATCTGAAATTCCTGAAAGATCTTTCTACTGCTGTACAGGTCTTGAAACTATTACGTTCCCTGATTCTCTGATGTCAATTGAAGCTGAAGCTTTCTACGGATGTGAAGGACTAAAAAAATTAACTGTTCCATCTGGTGTAAGAACAATTGGTTATCAGACGTTCAAAAACTGTAAAAATCTCATTGAAATCGAACTTAACGATGAACTCGGAGAAATAGGATACTGTGCATTTGCCGGTACTGCTATTACTGAAATAAGTATACCGGAAACCGTTACAAAAATAAACGACTCGTTTTCCGGCTTAAAAACTCTTAAAACCGCTGTATTCAAAGGTTCTAGATCTGAAATTCCTGAAAGATCTTTCTATTGCTGTCCAGGTCTTGAAACTATAACATTCCCTGATTCTCTGATGTCAATTGAAGCTGAAGCTTTTTACGGATGTGAAGGACTCAGAAAATTAACTATTCCTTCTGGTGTAAAAACAATTGGTTATCAGACGTTTAAAAACTGCAAAAATCTCACAGAGTTTGAACTAAACGACGGACTTGAAGAAATAGGTTATTGTGCATTCTCCGGAACTGCTCTTAAAGAAATAAGCATACCGGAAAGTTTAAAAGTTTGCAACACTGCGTTTTCTAATACAGATACACTGAAAAAGGTTGTATTCAGAGGAAAACGAACAATAATTCCGGAATATGCTTTTTCTGATTGTAAATATATCATGGAGTTTACAGTACCTGCTGATACAACTTATATTTATATGAATGCATTATCAGGCTGTAAAAGTCTGCAAACTCTTAAAATACTCAATTCAAGCTGTGTCATGGACGGTAAGTCAAAAATCTCTGATTATTTAACTATTTACGGCTATGATAATTCAACCGCTCAGAAATACGCTGAAGAATACAACTACAAATTTGCTCTGCTTGAAGATGCACCGGTAATAGCAGAATCACCTGCTCCGTCACCATCTCCAACACCAGCTACATCTCCGGATCCTTCTCCAGCTTCGACACCAACTGCATCTCCGGATCCATCGCCAGTTCCGACACCGGTTACATCTCCGGTTCCGACACCAGTCACATCACCAGATCCTTCTCCGGTTCCGACTTCATCATCAGTACCTACAACTGAAGTGGAAGTGATTCCTGTAGAAGATGCAGATATGAACGACGACTCAGTAATTACAATGGCAGACTATGTAACTCTTATAAAACGAATACTCACTGCTAACGTTGAATATGATGCTGCTTTTGATATTAACAAGGACAATAAGATCGATGCAGCCGATGTTATTACTTTAAGAAAAGTATTTTTAGGCACTGTTGTATGCGAATAAAATGATGCGTCTTACAGTGTAAACATAAAATGAGCTGCCTTTTCCGGCAGCTCGTTCGTTTTATATCAATGTTTTTCATAACAGTTCTTTCATACGGTCGGCATGATAAAGCGGCCTGTTTGTGAATGCGCCGTCTTTTCTGTATCCGAGTTTTGAAAAACGCACTGCATGTTCAGGATTTTTTTCAGAGATGAATCTTCTGAATGACGGCGCAGAGCGGTCTTCGCCTGTTTACGTGGTTTGCAATCAGCCAAACACATTTTTCCGGTTTTTCGAGAGCCGTTTCTACACATTTTTCCGACTTTTTCAGAGAGAATTTCACACATTTTTCTGAAAAAATCAACTCAGTCTATAGTATGAATTTGAACCTTTGCCGGCAGGCTCTAACTTTCCTTCGCTGCTCATTTTTCTGAGGATCCTGTAAGCCTGATCTTCGCTTATTCCCAGCAGTGAAGATGTTTCGCGCCTTGTGATACATCCGTTGTTTTTCCTGGCATATTTAATTACGATCTCATAACACTTAATATTATCGGCGATCTTTATTACGGTATTGTTTCTGATGACCTTTGAGCGGACATTGTCAGATATTCTTAACGAATAACGACTGCTTACTTTTGTACCTGAGATTTCAACAAGTCCCGAAGAAGTAAGCTTTTCAAGAACCATTTTTGTTTTGGTTCTGTTTATATGGAATTTTTCCGACAATTCTTTTACAGTCGAACTTCTTATGTTTTTCAGTTCATTCAGGACAAGAAGAGAATCTATATCCATAGGTCTGCCGGACTTTTTCTGTTCTTCCGAAACAAGAAGAGTAAATGATCTGTCCGGATGTGCCTTCGGGATAAACAGTTTTACCATAACATCTGTCGTTGCTGAATAATCCGGTACCGGCTTTCCGTAGAGGAGAGAACCTTCGTAAATACGATCAATACCACGTCCGGTACGTTCTGCAAGGCCTATTCGTTTCAGCGCATCTGCAAGAGCTGTATTCCTTCCGTGAGGATCAATTTCAAGCAGATTGTCAAGTGTGACACCTTCTATGAAACCGCCGGGATTGCTTATTGTAAGACCGTAGTCGTCGATAAGCACCCTTATGCGTCCCATCATCGTGTAATCACGGTGGCAAAATGCATTTACCAGTGCTTCGCGGAAAGCCCTTTTATTATACTCCGGAACAGATATACGAAAAAGACCGTCTTCTATTTCTTCTTCCGGATTACGTGCGTCAATGTAGTTCTGTATCTTTTCAAAAGCAGCAAGCAGCGGCAGTGTAAATGATTCGTTTACGGAAATACTGGTGCCTCTCATTTCCTGAAAAGCAGCTTCAGC
>JAGDDO010000015.1 GCA_017848205.1 Oscillospiraceae bacterium
AAGTACATTTTTCTGTTTGAAGTTAAGTTCGTTTTCACCGACCAGACCGAGTGAAAGTATGGAAATATCCGAAATATCGACCACATCATTTCCGTCTGCATCGCCGCGTACAAGTGCCTTGAACTTAAACTTGTGTTTTTTTGCATATTCTTCTGCAACTGATCCCTTTGCACCGCAGATCACCATTGACGGATCGCAGGAATAAAAGGCGTCCTCATCGATTCTGACAAATTTGCTTAGTATTGTTACTTCTTTAAGGCCGCAGCCGCTAAATGCATGTGGACCTATTTTCTCAGTTTTTTCAGGTATAACTATGCTTTCGAGCGATATATCACCGGAAAACGCACTATCCCCAATAGTTATCAGATTAGCAGGAAGTTTTACATCTTTCAGTTTCTCACAGTTATTCAGTGTGCCATCGGCAAGAACCGTCATCTTATCCGGAAGAGTTATTGAAGTGATTGCAAGATCGCTTAATCCGTTTACAGTTTCTTCCTGGAATCCTTCAAAGCTTTCCGGAAGGGTAACGGATTCAACTCCGGTGAAAAAATAACCCAGACCATTTTCGCCGATACCTGTGATTCCTTCTTCTATAATTACTGACTTTACATCTTCTACCCAGTTTCCGTTAAATGGTACATAATCCGCCATACCGGTACCGGATATAGTGTATACTCCGGTCTCCCTGTCAAACGACCAGTCTGCCAGATCACCGCATACTCCTGAAGTATCGGAATACACCAGACCGTCGGCATCAAACTGATATCCGTTTCTGTAAGCAAATACTCGTCCCTTCGGGCCGTAAACTTTTAGTCTCAGGAATTCATTATCCAGCCTGTCATCAAATATATTTTCACCGTAATTTTCAATGGTTTCAGGAAGGTTTATTTCTTTGAGCTTAAAGCAGTACTTAAACGCCTCATTCCCGATGCTGGTCACACTGTCAGGAATATGTACTGAATCAAGCGAGCAGCAGCCCTTGAATGCACTCATATCAATAGCCTCAAGACCTTCAGAAAGAGTTACCTTTTTCAGATCATAACAGTTCGTAAATACTCCCCAGTCGATACGGGTAACTCCGGACGGAATCACGACCTCTTCAAGTGAAATGCAGTTACTGAATGCATCCGCTCCGATTTCTTTTACGCTTTCCGGAATGGAAACAGATCTAAGCGAAACAAAACGCCTGAATACATCCATTATTATTGATTCAACACCGTCTTCGATCACTATTTTTTCCGCTTCTTTCGCCCATTCGTGATTCTGGGATAAAAACATATATTCTGGATTTCCGTTTTCAAAATCCATAGGGCCTTTTCCGCTTACAGTAAGCGTTTTGCTTTCAGGATCATACTCCCATTTGACATCTTTTCCGAAATTGCCCGAATAATCTGAGTTTTCGGTTTTTACCTCTGCCGCGCTCTCCCCTGCATCTGCAGACAGATCTGCCGTTTCTTCAGCATAAACGTTTACTGTTGTTCCTGCAGCCATAACAAGTGCGGCTACAGCTGCGTAAAATCTTTTAAGTTCTGCGTTTTTCATCTTTGTACCTCTTTTCATTTTTTCCCGTGTTTTTTCTTATTTTTATTTCCACAGAATGATCTTTCATATCATTCTGTCGGATTAACTGTTCAGTCTTCGAGCTTTTCAAATTTCATATAATTCTTAGAAGCATAGGTTTGTGTGTTTCCACAGCCTTTTAAGACCAGCATACTATTGTCTTCTACAGAATCGAAAGCCATACTATCAATATTTACTGAAGGTCCGTAAATTATTACTTCTCTGAGTGTCAGACAGTTCTCAAAAGCGTGATTTTCTATTTTTGTTACACTTTCCGGTATCACTAAAGATTTGAGTGAGCAGCACTCCTTGAAAGCCTCCTCATTAATACATGTTACGCCTTCGGGTATATTTACAGACTCAAGTGAATTACAGTTTCTGAATGTTCCGAAACGAATTTCGGTCACACCTGACGGAATAGTGATACTTTCAAGTGAAACACAGTCTGAGAATGCTTCACCACCGATCTCATTCAGGCTTTCCGGAAGTGATACCGTCTTCAGTGAAGCAAATCTAAAGAATGCCTGATAGCTTAAAGATTCCACTCCTTCAGATACAACTACATGTTCAACATTGCCAATCCAGCTGTATCTGTTTTCAAAAGTGTAGAAATCTTCATTTTCGTCATCATAATCAAATTCCATAGGACCAGATCCGCTTATCGTAAGTGTTTTATTTCCGGTATCGTACTGCCAGGTTATATTCTTTCCATATACTCCGGACTTCATATCTTTGTCGACAGTTTTTATTTCCTCTACGGCAGTTTCAAGAACTGTTTCTTTAACTTCATCCGTATTTTCAGTCACTGCTGTTACAGGGATCTGAACTGCCGGCTGTTCTTCATGCTTTTCTTCATTACCGCCTTCATTTTTCTTTGTTTCATCTGCGATGATGCGGTTTTCGTTTGCCTCTGTCTCATTCGTTACAGTTGTTCCTTCCACAGGTATGACGACCGTATTTTCCGTGATCACTGTCATTTCAGAAACTCTGACCGGAGTAACAGAAGTACCTGTGGTCTCTTCCGTCACCGGACTGTCAGTCGCTGTAATGCTTGTTATCACCGGTGTGAAATTGCCGTCATCGCTTCTGTCAGGAAGATTGGCTGTTATGAGTAACAGGACAGCTGCTGCATATCCGGCACAGATAAAAAATATTCTGTTTTTATTTTTCCCTCCGGTCTTCTTTTCCGGATCAGCTTCAGCTATGTACTTTTCAGATATGCCTCCGAAACTTTTCAGGATCACATCGCTTTGTTTTGTATTATCACTCATCTTCTTACTCCTGTCAGAATAGTCCGCGTTTTTTCAAGAATTCTTTCAGTTCTGTTCTGGTCCTGCAAAGCATGGTCCTGAGAGCTGCCCCGGAAATATCGTTCCGCCCCGCAATATCATCAAGCGATTCGAGATAGAAATATCTCTGCACGAAACAGATCCTTTTTTTCTTATCAAGGGTTCCGAGAAAATCATCGAGAGCTTTCATAATTTCCTTTCGCTCTATCTCCGACACCACGTTGTCCCTGCCTTCCAGACATTCTTCAAGTTCTTCAAGTGAAAGGGCGACTTCGGAGCTGCATCTTTTGGAAGCTTTTCTTTTTTCATAGATATTGAGAGCTGTATTTCTGGTTATCCTCGCAATGAAAGCCTTCAGTATCTTCGGAAACTGAGGCGGAATCGAATTCCACACCTTGAGATAACTGTCATTCATACATTCCTCAGTATCTCCCCTGTCTCCGAGAATGTTGTCCGATATTTTACGCAGATATCTGCCGTACTTGATATCGGTCTCAGTAATAGCTTTCTCGGATCTTTCATTATACAGGGCTATTATCTCTTTGTCTTCCATAATGCTCTCCTGGTCTGAATATTTTACCGGTGAAATATCCTTTCATCTTCAATGACAGAAAAAAACGAATATTGTTACAGGATTTCTGAAAAAAATATTTATTTTTTTCGAAAACGCAACTGCAGGCCTGATTTTCGCCGTCGTTTTCTTAAAGAAAACGCTGATTTATTAATAAATCAGCGTGGGGACCGGGGCGAAGCCCCGCAACTCCCACCCTCCGGAAATCCGGCGAAGCCAGATTTCCGGTTTAATCAGTTTTTCCTTAAATCAATCCATATTTGTTTAATTATATTGTATACAAATTCGTACTGCAAGTCAATGATATTTGTACGATTTCGGCAAAATGGCGACACCTGCGGTGCAATAAAAATACAGCAGCGCACTGATCTTGACGATCAGCATGCTGCCGCTGGTTTTCTCCACTTAATGAAACAAGTCTTTATTCTTCTTATCGGTTCTGAAGTTTCTGACACAGCTCTTTCACAGTAACTTCACTCCTTCTCTATTTCATCAAAGATTATTGTATCATTTTCGGAGCAGGAATTCAAGAAAAACATTATATGCATCACCTTCAAAAATGGTGAGCTGCCTTCGGCAGCTGTTCGATAGTATCATGCATCGCGATGCATGATACTTTTTTTAAGGCAGCGAAAACAGAAAGCATCTGCAGAAATGAGTGAAAAACTCATTATATGCAGATGCTTTAATTTTGATATAACCGCTTACCTTATTTTCAGCGCATTCTCATACGCCGGCACTCTCGGACAATCCGTAAAATTTATCTTATTCATCATAATCTCCCCACAGAAATTTATGGCGCAGATACTCAGCATGTTCATGTGAAATGATATTATCACTTATTTCCGCCATATTGATACTGCCGTACAGTTCACCCCAGAGGCAGTCAATCAAAGTCGAATGATTTATCAGTCCTTCTTTATACGCATCGAGATCATGCTGCAAATATGACGGTAAACCATATTCGTATGATCTTAACAGTTCTTCATTTTTCTCTGACATACTGAGACCGCCTTTCTGTTTTACTTCCTGCTGTTATAATCTTTCTTTCAGGTATTATCAATCTTAATTGTATCATTTTCGGAGCAGGAATTCAAGAAAAACATTATACGCATCACCTTCAAAAAAGGTGAGCTGCCGAAGGCAGCTGTTCAATAGTATCATGCATCGCGATGCATGATACATTTTTGGATGCATTGCATAATTTTCTCAGAAAATTTGGCTTGACATCATTATATTACTGTGTTATAATATTTTCAAATAAAAGCTGTGACGAAGACGGAAACTGCGATGAATTTTTCAGAGAGCCGGTGGTGGTGCGATACCGGTAAAGGACTGCAGAGCTTCCCATCCCTTCCGAGCCGGAAACCCCAAAGGTTCACACCCAGTAGGCGTTTCACGTGTATGCTGCGTCAGTGCATAGAAGTTGTCCGACTTCGAAGAGGTGGCGGATCATCGAATCCGCAATTTGAGTGGTACCGCGAGTATTAAGAACAAATACCCGTCTCAAAGCTAATACGTGCTTTGAGGCGGTTTTATTTTTGCCTCAGAGCTTCACACAACTGCTGCATGCAGTCTGTACTGTACTGACATACAGAACAGACATGCCGTGCTGCAAACATCTGGAAGTAATGAAAGGCGGAATTATCATGCTTACACTCGACAAGGTATTCGACGCACAGACAGTGCTCAAAAACATCATCAGGGAAACAAATCTGGTAAGAGCTCACGGTATAGCACCGAAATGCGAGCTTTATCTTAAACCGGAAAACCTTCAGTTCACCGGATCATTCAAGATCCGCGGAGCTGCATACAAGATTGCAATGCTTTCACCGGAAGAAAAAAAGAACGGCGTAATCGCGTGTTCGGCCGGAAACCATGCGCAGGGCGTTGCTCTTGCGGCAACTAAAAACGGAATAAAGTCGCTCATCTGCCTGCCGGACACTGCACCTATATCTAAAATAGAAGCGACAAAAGGATTCGGTGCGGAAGTGTGCCTTGTGGAGGGATGCTACGACGACGCATACCGCAGAGCACTTGAACTCCGTGACGAAAAGGGATATACATTCGTCCATCCTTTTGACGATGAAAATGTTATCGCCGGACAGGGAACTATCGCTCTGGAGATACTTAATGATATCGACAATATCGATGCCATCGTAGTTCCGGTCGGAGGCGGCGGACTTATTTCCGGTATAGCATACACAGTCAAGCAGATAAGACCATCCGTTAAGGTGTACGGCGTGCAGGTGACCGGTGCCCCGAGCATGTTCAATTCTGTAAGAAACGGTCAAATCGAATGCCTGTCGTCCGTTTCAACCATCGCCGACGGAATTGCTGTAAAGCAGCCGGGTGAAAATACGTATTCCCTCGTAAGTGAATATGTTGACGAACTGGTGCTCGTAAGCGACGACGAAGTTGCCAGTGCCATCCTCGCACTCATCGAAAAGCAGAAAATGGTGGCTGAAGGCGCCGGTGCAGCTGCGGTTGCGGCGATAATGTCCGGAAAACTCGATGTTGACGGCAAGCGTGTTGTAGCAGTAGTATCCGGCGGAAACATCGACGTTACGAGCCTTTCAAGAGTTATCGACCGCGGTCTCCTCAACTCGGGACGTTCAACAAGTCTGCTTATCGAGCTTATCGACAAACCGGGCCAGCTCAAGGAGATCTCACGTATAATCGCCGACTGCGGCGGCAACGTTACCGGTGTTCACTACGAAAAAGGAGCAACTGAAAGCGTAAACGGATGCTACCTGCGTATCAACATGGAAACAAGGGATTTCGACCACGTTGAACTTATCACACGTTCCCTCCGCGAGGCTGATTTCAAACTCGTCTGATCTTTCGGTTGGCAATTTCGGAATAAGAGTTTCACGATAGTATCATGCATCGCGATGCATGATACTTTTTTTATTTGTATTCAGGCAGAATTAGTGATATAATAGTAGTGTGCACATCAGGTGCGGAATACCTGAATGTGACAAACATATTTTTAAAGGAGATTGTTGTTTGAACAATAATAACAGACCTGAGATAGCAGCGTAAACGGAGGTTTGCGAAATTATCTCACAGTAAGCCTCCGTAGTCCGGTCAAACTATT